>CANODN010000078.1 GCA_947564765.1 uncultured Roseburia sp.
GGGGTTTCGGCCTCTTCCTTTTATTTTTGCCAACTATAATTTTACTCTAAGACATACTTTGCTAAATTTATTCACTCCACTTTTTTGCAGAAAAACCGCATTTGCTATTTTCAAACTTTCGTTACACTACATTCAAGCACACAAATGAATCCCTCTACAGCAAGCTACGGAGGTATGCGCCCCTATCTTCACCTTTCTATACGATATATACAGCAAGCATTAAACCTGCGAAAAATAATGATTATTCACTGCTAAAATAAAACGCAAAAAAAGAAACATGCTCATTCCCATGCTTCCTTTTTCGTTTCCTCACTCGTAGTAAAACCGTAGTACCCCACCGTATCAAAAGCCGTGGTTTGCCCCGTTTTGCCCACAAGTGCCGATAAATCCCGACTATCCGCTGTGGTGCCGTGACACACAAACAAAATTTTATTCATTGCTTTTTAATATGAATTCCATAAACGACAAAATCTGCATACAATTTGGCGTAACTCTATACCTTTTGGCAAAACCCTATACAATTTGGCAAAACCATACTTTTTGGCAAAAGTCCGAGGTTTCGCCAAATTGTATCCGCAATTCCACAATCGCTATATTCACAGCCCTATTCCAAAACGCAAAAAGAGGAGCCCACCAGCCACTCTGGTGAACCCCTCCAAGCCTGAAAAGCCTTGATTTTCCGGACCTTTCTGTAATTTTTATTTTATCTTTCGAACGCCTGCCTTTTGCAGCTGCTTTTTGAGGTTCTTGTTCTTTTTAAGTGTCTTAGGCAGCTTCATGCTGATATTTCCAGTTGTTTTCTTAAACGCGCCAGTGCCAACCTTTTGCAGTCTTGATTTGTTCTTTACGATAACCGTCTTTAACTTTTTACAGCCTTTGAATGCATTCTTTCCAATGATTTCCACATTTGCGCCAATGGTAACTTTTTTCAGCCTCTTCTTGCAGCCGCTAAATGCTTTTGCAGAAATTTCCGTGACTTTATACTCTTTGTTATTATAGGATATCGTATTGATTGTAATTTTCGCAGCATCTTTTCCTTTGATCAGCCTTACTGTCTGAGATTTTGCATTTACAACCTGAAACTTCATATCGTCTGCTTCAAAGAAATCTCCATGCGTTATGCCGGTTTCTTTGTCGTCGTCATCCGGATGTTTTACTTCTTCTTTTTTCAGGGATATGCTTTTTAACGCTTCCAATGCTTCTATCATTGCATCGGATACTGAATCTGTTCCGGCAAGAGTCTCTTTTGCTGCTAAAACAGCCGCTTTTAATGCATCAATGGATTCTTTTGTATAGCCTGCTGTATGTTTCAGCATTGCTTCCGCCGCCTCGATTGCCCCGGCAAGCTCCTCTGTCTGCAGATAAGCGGCCGGTTTTTCCTCCAGCGCTTCCTCTGCTGCTTCAAACTGCTCCCATACGTAGGAATAATCTGCATTTGTACTGCCTGCAAATTCCACAATCAAACGAGCGTTTTGATATGTTTTTTCATAAATATCCCAGCTTGCATCTGTGTAACTGTCTGCTTTCTTATCTTTATATGTTTTCAGCCTTTCATCCAAATCTGTTTTTGAAATGGTATTCTCTTCGGCAGTCTTTCTTATGCCGGTAAGCGATACTTGTCCAATCTGCCCCTGGAAACTGTCTGTTTTACTGCCGATTCTTCCAAATGGGATAAACAGGGTATGGATTCCCTTTTTCCTGGTCTTTGGATGATTTTTATAATACAAATCCGGATTACTATCCACCAGAGTTCCGTTTACATACAAAGCCACCTGTCCATTGACCCCACTGTGAAACGCAAGCTCAATCCATTCTCCCTTTGGTAAACTATAATTAAATAAATAACCGTAACCTTCTCTGGAAAAACCAACCTTGCCGCTGTAATTGACAGATGCTTTTATGGCATAATTCCGGTCTGTAACATTCAGCTTTTCTATCTCATCTGTCCCGAATGCCTCTTTGGATTCACAAAGAATCTGTTCGCTTGTTTGTGTATCTGCATCAGCATCTAATTTTACTTTCATCGTCAGTACAGCTCCCGGTTCTGACAAATCCAGCGGCGTTTCTGCATAGCTTTCGCCTCCGGTAAGGTGCAGCCCTTTGCTGTCAGCTGCATCTGCCGTACCTGTACTTGTCACAGATGCATTTTTTACTTCTGTCAGATGATACTGATTGAGACTGCTGTCCTGATTGGGTTCTCCTTCAAACGTATATTCTGCAATGGTACCTGTCACATAATCATTTTCCGCTCCAAGCACTGTATTCGGCGCCATGCCTGCCGCTGCTGCTTTTGGAGCAAATGCTTCATATTCACATTGACCGGATGCGTCGCCCCACAATTTTTCAGAAAAAACAGGCGCCGTATCTATGTAACGGAGCATTGCATCGTACTGAGAATATCCGTTGCCCCTTGTATCAATATTGTCATGCCAGATTGCAAAACATGCGCCAAGCATCTGATCGTCTCCGGCAGGCACCGTGTAGTCGAACATAGAATTTACATTCCAGCTCTTATACATATTTACAATATCCAGATAATCTCCATAAGCGCCTCTGTTTCCGGAACCGTTGGGCACCATATACAGCCAGTGATCCACCGTACTGATCAGGTCAAATCCCAAACGGTACATATCGGATGCCGTTCCGTAATCCCGGCTCCAGATATTTGCCTGTACGCCCTTGGAAGTCACTTCCGTCGTACCTGATTTATTCGACAATGAACCCCAGAGACGGACTTTTCTATTTCTTCCTTGTATATATTTGACCAATTCATCGGAAAACACACGGAATGCCTCTCCGCTTTCGTCTCCGCCTCCCAAAAATTCATCGGTACCGATATGCACAGTCGTCTCAGTATCAAACACCGGATCTGGTCCGTCAAAATAATCTTCCCATATTCTCTTAGCCAAATCAATTGCACCGGGCTTTGAGATATCCAACTCATCAATCAGATATCTGTATTTTCCATATGCCGCCTGTGTGGAATTATATCCTTCTGACATATATTCCGGAAACACCCTGGTAAATGCCAGTGCATGCGCCGGAAAATCAATTTCCGGTACAATATCCACGCCGATGGTTCTGCTTTCTTTGATAAAACGGCGGAACTCGTCTTTTGTATACACTACATCTTCAGAAGATGCGGATTTTCCTGCATCATTTTTGACATCGGATTCCAGCCGGTATCCCGCATATGCGTGGTCAATCGCATTCTGTCTTGTCTCTTCGCTTGCAACGCCATTGGTATAATCTTCCAGGAAAATCAAATTGTCATTCAGATGAACCTGAAAGCTGTTTAATTTGTACCAGGACATATTTCTGACAAAATCTTCTAATGCCTCCATCGTAAAGGGCTTTCTCGCCACATCCAGATTGAATCCGCGGACTTCATATTTGGGATAATCCCGGATCAGGCCTTTGGGAATTCTGTCATGATTTTGTTTTAATATCTGCAGGATGCTTCTGGTCGCCCAATATGCACCAGCCGCCTCTTCTGCTTCTACGGAAACATATGCGCTTACTGCAATCGTATATCCTTCCTTGTCCAGTCCCTTGTCTTCTGTTGTAAGAGACAGATAAAAATCTCCCGGTTTTGCATCGGCTTTTGTCCCGTTTACCACCGTAATATCCATTCCTGTAACAGCTTTATAATCTTTGGCAAATTCCTCTGCCGTCTCGAAAAGAGTTTGATTTCCTGCAATAATTCTTCCTGTTTTGGATAAGATAAAATCTCCCGTTCCGCCATGCCATTCCTGAAGCGATGGTATCACGTCAGGCTTTTGATTCTCTCCGCCCTTTTCGTATTCTCCCGGAACAACGATGGTATACTCTCCGGAGGATATGGATTCCTCGCTGTCTTTTGGTGTGATTTCATAAAATCCTTTGACTGTCTTATTCTCTAACGGCGTATAAATCGTTCCGTCTTCACCGATAATCTGTTCATAATCCGCACAGAAACGCACCTGTGCCCCCTCCGCTTCCGGCATGTAGATTTTCCTGTCTCCCTTTGTCACAACAGGCGCCTGTAAATCTGCAAGAATCTCATCAATGCCTGTTGGCGAAGCGTTGATCTGCTGCGCATTTTCTGCATCCGGGTCCGGAATGTCTGTTCCGTATACCTCAAATTCCAGAATCGATACCGACTGATACGCAAAACCGTCAACCTGATCTCCATGGATAGAGGTTACATTCAAACGAAGATATTTCGCCGTCTTTGCTTTATCCAGGGTAATTTCCACTGTCTTTTTTTCCGGCGTGGACAAAACAGTTGAAATCCTTCTCCATGTGGTACCATCATCAGAAATCTCAAGCTGATAAGCTTTTGCCGTCCTTCTCTCCCAGATAATACGGAAACTTTTCATGGTCTGCGGTTCATTCCATGCCAGCCGCACCCATGCCGAATTTCCTGTTCCGCTTTGCGCCCACCGATTGTTTTCATCATCGGAAATACCATCGTTTAATTTGTCAGGTCCTCTGCCGTAGCTCTCTTCCGAGCTGGAAGCAGACGCTTCAGCGCTTCTTGCAAGATTCCCCTCTGCCGCTGCAGTCTGTAATGCCGGAAACTGTATGGCACCCACGGTAAGTACAGCCGCAAGCATCCATGCTCCTATCCGTCTCATATGTTTCCATCGTATCATACTTTACCCCCTGTATCATGATTGCTGTTTCTAAACTTATTATAAAAAAAAGCAGAAGTAAAAACAACCTTCTGCCTGGAATATGTTTCTTTCTATTTCCGCTTTATTTTCTTTAAGATCTGTTCTCCATACAGCATATTGATTTCGGCGCACAGCATCATAATATACATTCCAAAATAGAGCCAAAGCATCACAAGAACAATAGTTGTTAGACTTCCATACATGGAAAAGCCGTTGAAATAGTCCAGATAGACAGAGATCGCCGCCGAAAGAAGATACCAGAAAACGGCGCACAAAAGAGCTCCCGGAAACTGATTCCGAAGCGTCGGCTTATGTTCTGCAATTCCTTTACAGTTTGGCAAGGTACGAAAAAGCACGGTAAACACACAGCTTAATCCACCAAGCATAATCAAACTGCGAAGCCGGAACAACAGATCAGTTGCCTGGGCAACAAAGGGCACATATCCGCTTAAAATGCCCTGTATACTGTTTCCGAACACCAAAAGCACAAGCGCCGCCACAATGGAAAGCATGACTACCAGCGTATACACAATCGCCCAAAAACGGCGAACCAGAAGGTTTCTCGTCTCATTTACCCCATAAATCATATTAAAACCGGCGGCCAGATGCTGCACTCCCTTTGCCGCCGACCAAATTGCCGCCACGGCAGTTACCGATACAATTCCCACGGATTTATGATATACCTCATGAATAATGGAAATCACAAAGGGTGCGATATACTCTGGCACAAGCTCATTGACAAACCGAAGCAATGCAGCCTCTGACACCAGCGTATACTGAAGCATAGAGCTAAACACCATCAAAAAAGGAATCAAAGAAAGCAGCAGAAAAAATGCAGCCTGGGCCGCAAAGGCTCCGATGTTGTCTTTGCGGCACTTTTCAATAAACCGTTTCGTATTTTTTATCCATTTCCAGATCATTTTGACTCTCCGTTTATCAGTTCGATATCTTTAAAAAAGAATTTTAAAATTTCTTCACAGCTTTTTCCGGTCAGCGCCATGGCCTGTGCCCCGTTCTGACTCATCCCGATTCCATGGCCATAGCCTCCGCCACTCATACGGTAGGTTCCGTTTTCCAAAGGTGTCAGCGTCGTATATGCACTGGGAAGCAGCTCCGATTCTCTCTTGCTTCCATCTGCAAGCACCAGCTCTGTCAGGCCTGCACCTAACAGCGCCCGCACATTATATTCATTCCCGACGAGAACGCTCCCCTTTTCATATTCCAGCTTCATCTGCAGAATAATTCCGTTTTGGCTTCGTTTTGTAATGCTAAGACGCACCAGATTTCCAAAGCCATTCATATTCTCTTTCTGTTTGCCTTTTTGATTGAAAAACAAAATATCCTCCGGCGTCCGTTCCTTCCGTGTACGAATGATATTTTCCATTTTCTCCATAGTTTCTTCCGAAGAAAAGTCTCCAACGGCTTTCCAACGGTAAAAAGGCTTTCCGGTTTCATAAGCAGATGCATCCGGTTCTTCGATAAATGCCGCAAATGCTTCTTCCCCAGACAGATCGATCTCTCCGCCGCCTTCTCTGACAAGCGTTTGGGACAGATATCCGTATTTGGAATCCTGATCCAGATGCCATGCATCACCGTTTCCGGTTACTCCTGCAGAAGTGGAAAAATAATAAGCTTCTGCCGTATCCCCCTGATAGCGGATAACGGTTCCCGCCGTATCCAACACGGCGGCCGTCGTCTTTTCATCCCGGCTCTGTTTATTATAAACCTGATAATTGGTCGTATCATCCACATGGGCGCCAAAAGCGGCATAGTCTCCGTGCTCAAGCTGAATATAAGCATAGCTTCTGGCACAGACTGCCTGTGCCTTCAATGCCTCCGGCTCATAAGATACCGGCATTTCACTGGGAACCACCGAACAAAGATACTGTTCAATCGGAAGTTCACTGACAACGGCATATCCGTTTGGATATTTCCGAAGCTCTAAGATTCCCTGATATCCGTTTGAAATCCGTTTTCCGGAAGCATCGCATAAATACAGAAGCCCTTTATCTCCTTTTGTTTTTATCCTGACGCTGCCTTCTGCCGAGGCAAGCAGCTTACTTGCTTTTACAACCGCCGAAGCTTTTTTCTTCTTTTTGCCTTCTTTTGTAATAATCCGGTAAGATGTACTTGCTCCGATATAGATATCCTCACGATACGGTCCGCCGTCCTCTGCCAAAAGCAGCACACGTATCCGGCTGATCTGTGCCGGCTCTGTCAAAAGAATCGCTTCTATGCATTCCTCCGCAACCACATACTCCACTTTCATGTTGGCAATCACAATATCGGACAGTTCTTTTTGTTCTATCGTTCCATACGTCTTATATACCGGAAGATTTTCGGAACGGCTGATTTCTCCGTAGCCTTCGATTTCTATTGTTTCATCGCCTACTGCAATCAGATTGCCCTGTATCGTATCTTCTTTAATCAAAACCCTGGCAAGCACGCCGTCTTCCCACAAAAGATCGCACACACGGCCTGCTGCCGTTTCCAGGTCATTGCCTAAGGGCAATTCATATTGCTCTCCCTCAGACAGAAAAGAAACCGTTCCGTTTTGTACACTCTGTACGTAGACATTAGAAAGAACTGCCGATTCGCTTTTGAAATCACTGATTCCGACAATCCGGTCTTCTCTGATATAAAATCCCATGGATGTCATGGGCTTAATTTCCAGATCTTTGATATCAAAATGATAGGTCCCCGAAGAACATACCAGTGTATCTCCCTCTTGTTTTAAAATAATTTCATCCAGACGTCTGACTGCTCCCTTTTCATCCAGCAAATCCAACAACTGACTGTATATACCGTTCCATTCCGCTCTGCTTATGATTTTCTTTTTCTTTCTGCCAAATGACAGAAAAGAATGTTCTGTGGACATTTCTTCGGTTTCATATGTAATATATTCTGCACTTGAGGTCTGTTCCAAAATCCACGCAATCGTATCGGTTGTCACAATCTCGCCGGACACCTCTTCTTTTAGCTTTTCTTCCCACTCTTCTGCTGTATAGTAATAAAAATCCAACAGCGTAGGCAGCTCTTTTATCTGAATATATTCCTCTGTGTATTCATATGTTTTATTCTGCTGGGAATTTTTATATAAAATTAAAAGTATCAACCCTGCCAGTCCTGCTCCGATCACCAGCAATTTTATTTTGTTCTTCACATTTTCACTTCCTTGCTCTTAATATACCATCTGCCGTGGGTATCCCTTTATGCACTAAAAAGCAGTGCAATCATAAGGAAACACCTCCCGGCATCCCTTTATGCGCGGAAAAGCTGCGCAATCATAAGGAAACACCCTCTGGGCATCCCTTTATGCGCTGGAAAGCGCGCAATTATAAGGAAAAGAAGCTGCCCGAAAAAAGCAGCTTCTTTCATTTGTATGTTATCCTTTGTAACTTTATAACTTATCTTTTGTGCATAAAAATTCTTCTGTGCCTCATATTCTTTTGTATCTTTATGCACTTATCTTTAGAGAAAAACCCAAAATGCCGTTTCCTGCAATTTTGAGTCCTAGCCAAAGCCAGGTGG
>CANODN010000079.1 GCA_947564765.1 uncultured Roseburia sp.
GGCATTGCAGGATGCAGAAAAAATCATTCCGCCGGATTCACCCATGAGAGAATGCATCAAGAAAGCGATTCAATATATATTATATGAATATTCCGAGGAGAATTCTCTGGATACCGGATTGAAAATGATTGAACAAAATTACAGATGCCAGAGATTAAAGGATGTCCATGCGCTGATGATGAAAACAGAAAAGATCGGAGGGGACTATGAAGCTTCCATAAAGATTCTGCTGGCAGGAAGAGCGGTATGGGAAACGGAGACATGCAAATTTCAGAAGGAATGCAAAAACAGACAGCGTATGGTAAATATCGCATTGCTCCTTGTCTGCGGAGTATGCCTGTTTACGCCTTTGGTCATTTTAAAGTTTGCACCCTCAGTTGATATTACAACATCACCGGTTTATAAGATCGGTACGGTAGTTATGATTCTGATATCCATGCGAACCTATATCAAAGCAGACAGTATGGCGTCAGTCAATTGGCTGCGGAATGAATCTGCGCTGACAGAAGAGGAGCAGAGAAGACTTTACCAAAAGGTAAAATATTATGATTTTGCTTCTGAAAAAAGAAAAAGTCTGGCATGGTCTTTGATACCGGCCGGTTTTGGGATAGTCTTTCTTTTGCTGAAATGGAAATATCCGGCAGTTTTTTGCAGCTTTCTTTTCGTTGTTACACTGAATCAGCACAAAATTGGATATAAACTGGCCCGGAAACGCTGCGGAGAGGAAATTGCAAAAGCCTTTCCCCAGTGGTTGATGGAAATATCGCTGTTGCTTCAGGTGTCTGAAAATGTAAATACGGCAATTGCCAAATCCATGGAGGAAGCGCCTGCTATATTGACAGAAGGTTTGGAAGAAATGCAGAGTCAGATTATGGAAAATCCGGAGTCCAATGAACCTTATATGCATTTTATGAAAGAATTCGGCATAATGGAAATTCAGTCGGCAATGGGAATGTTGTATTCGATTTCCTCCGGAAGAGGGGGTGATGCCGCGTTACAGATCGATGAGATTTTATCCAAAAACACAGCTCTTTTAGGTCAGAGTGAAAGTATGGCAAATGACAATCGTCTGGCGGCGTTGTACTGGCAGTTTTTGTTTCCTTCCGTGATTGGAGGAGGAAAATTGATTGTAGATATGACATTGGTAACGATTGCATTTATGTCAACAAATTTATATTAGTTTAGGAGGGGTAACTATGCCTGTAATTATAAAATCTTTTGTGGGAGTTTTTTTCTTTTCCCTTGTAGTATTTCTTGGAATCGGTATCGTAAATTACCAGACAGATGTTAACCGGGCTGCCGGTTATAAGCAGGATGTCATTGAAGAGCTGCAGAACAGTAATTTTGCTCCAAATGTTCTGAACGCCTGTATTCAAAATGGAACAAACCATAATTATGAAGTATGTATTGACGTATCTTCCGGTGACGGATCTCACAACACCTATACCCAAAGCGCACTGGCTGCAGATACGTCCGATGTGACAGCAGCTTATGTAACGGTAAATTATAAGAGCAGACTGCCGTTTCTTGGAATAGAGACATCGAATTGTCTGCGGGGATTTGCAAAATAAATATTCTTTTAGGGGCTGAAATCATGCGCAATCGATAGAAAAGGAGAAAGCAAAATATGAATAGTGTATTATTTGAAGATTACGGAGAAGCAATTTTGTATGTAGTACTGGCAGTTATGGTTCTGGGATTTATGGCAGCAGCTATGGGTGCATTTACGGCATTTTAAGGAAGCGAGGCAGGAAAATGGAGGAAGCAGTAAATCAGGGCGGTGAACTAATCATAGGCATAGCAGCAGCGGCAGCTGTAGTTGGTGCAGTTATGTTACTGTTAAGTAAAACAGACGCAGGTATGCTTAGAATGTATATTACCTGTATGTTAGAGGCTGCCTGTTAGGAGGAATTATGTTTACATTAATGAAACAGTATGGCAGAGCCGTTTTGATCTGCGCAGCGGCGGCGCTTGTTTTTGGGATCTTGTTTCGTATGCAGTCAGGTCAGAAAACGGGATTTATTGAACTTGTATATGAGAAGGCAATGGAAGATATGAGTGATGACAATCCGATGTCCTATACGGATGCGGAGGCTGTTAAGGCGGCTGCAGCCAGGAAAAAGCCGGCAATTACCTATACATATACGAAAGTGCTTTCCGGGTCAGCCGTAAATCTGGAGGCGATGTTTGAAGCAGAGGATGCAGCCGGAAACCGTATTGCAGCAGAAATTACAGATATTGTAAGTCCTTTGGGAGAAAGTATTTTGTATTTGACAAAGGAGGACAGGAAGCATCGAAGAAAATCCGGTGATACGCAGAGCTTTCTTTTTGCAGATACGGGAATTTATACCGTATATGTAAAAGCCGTAGATGCAGAAAAGAAGCAGACATACGGACAATACCGGCTGCCGGTAACAAGCAATTGAGATGATGGTTTGCAGAAGGCTGCGTATTTGCTGTGTGAATGCGGGAAACGCAGCCGGTAGCTTAGTGAGAAAGGATAACATATGAAAAAGGCCGCATTTGGAATAGCCTGTGGTCTGGCTGTTTTCTTTGTGTTTGCCATGATGCTTACAGTATATGGCAGACAGACGAGAAAAGAAGAAGCTGACATAGCGCTTTCCCAGGCAATTGATACGGCGCTTTCGGGCGTTATGAGCGAGTATAATTATACAATCGAGGAAAATGAAACGTTTATTGCAGATTTTTTAAAATCATTGCTGATACAGACAAACAGTGATTCTGATCTTAAGGTATCCGTTTTGGAGGCGGATTATGAGCTTGGAATTTTGTCAGTAGAGATCACGGAAAAATTTAAACATCCAAACGGAAAAGAGGGAACGGTATCAGAAGTAAGAACGGTTATTTTTGACAGAGCAAAAGAAGAAGAAACAGAATATAAAACAGTTCGTTTCTGTGTAGCGGATCAGGTTTATAAGGAATATAACCTGTTAAAAGGTTCGCTGTGCAGTGTTCCCGTTTTGCCAAAGCAGGAGGGAAAGGTTTTTCGATGCTGGCGTTTTGTAACCGGAGGCGTGGGAGAAGCAGAAAGCATGTCTGTGACCGGTGCAAAGGGAAGCAGGCAGGTGCTGGCATCGGAGCATGTTCCCTATACAGTATCAGAAGATACAAAATTGATTGCAGTATTTGAATAATATAGGAGGAATGTAATTGAAACAAAAACTAACGGCATGGTGTGTGCTGGTTTCTCTGTGTATGATGTCCGTACCGATATCAGGGCATACAGAAGATGCCAAGCAGACAAAAGCAAAAGAAACAGCTGCAATAGAAATAAAGGCTGTGACAGGAGAAGGAGCAGCAGAAGAAGAAACAAAAATTACAGAAGCGTCTGATTTTTCTTCTTTTTTGGAGGCGGCGGCAGAAGAAATAGCGGAGAGCCCGGCAGAAAACGAGAAAAGAGACGGCAGTAAAAAAGAGACGGAAAGAGAGAATCCCTGGAAGAACCGACGACTTTTGGTAAGAAGTGAAGAAGCGTTTGATGTTCAGGGAGCAGAAAGCGTCATTTTGGGATACGATCATCTTTTCATATTAAGTTATACCACAGAAGAAGAGACAGAAGCGGCCTATCATTCTTTGAAAAAGATGCCGGGACTGGTGGTAGAAACGGATGATTTTTATGAAATGACAGCAAAAGCAGAAACAGGAGCCTATTGTGAAGGAATTACATCACAGGGAATGGATTATGAAGGAAATCCACCGGAGGGCAGAGATGTTATAGCGGCGGTATTAGACACCGGTTATGATGTGCATGGAAATGGAACCGAAAGGATTATGCAAGGTGTGGATTTGACAGGTATGGATACGGCTGCCGATGAAAACGGTCACGGAACGGCTATGGCAAATATTATTTTAGACCATACGCCGGACTGTGTAAAAGTGATGCCGGTGAAAACTGCCGATGAAGAGGGAAGGACCTCTGCCTTAAAGCTTTATCTTGGAATCTGCTATGCAATGGAAAACGGGGCGGATATTATTAATATCAGTATGAGCGCTTACAAAGCCTCCGGTTCTGAAATTGTTCACGGTGCAATTAGCAGGGCAAAGGAAAAAGGAATTTTTGTAGTGGTATCTGCAGGCAATGCAAAAGAAGATGTTAAAAATTTTTCTCCGGCAAATGTGGAGGAAGCCATAGTGGTATCGGCAGTGGATGATCAGAATTTGGCAGCATCCTACTCCAATTACGGAGAAACGATAGATTATTGTGCTTACGGTGCGATACAGGCTGCCTGTTTGAATGGAGAGAGGAAAAAGCAGGAGGGGACGTCGGTATCTGCTGCCATTGTCTCAGCTGTGATTGCAGGGCAGATAGCCCGCAGAAACAGCAGCTCTTATGCAGAAATAACAGAGAGCCTGAATTGCATGGCACAGGATCTGGGAGAAGCAGGAAGAGATATCCTGTATGGAAACGGTCTGCTTGTACCGGATTCACTGGAAATGCCGGAGGATACAAAGGAAGAAACAGAGCAGAAAGAGCTGCCTAAGCTGCTTGTCTGCGACTGGAAGCATATTCCCATAGAAGAATTGAACCGGTATATCGGAAATGCCAATAATATAGAGCGACGCGTATTTTTGGACAGATTAAGCGGCGAAGAGACAAATCAGCTGCTTTCTATGGATACTTTGTTTTCGGAGGAAGTGATTTATTCGGAACATTCCTATGACGGAACCGGAAATGAAACAGAACTGCTGCGCAGAGAAGGACGTCTGTATGACATAATTACAAGAGGCGATCTGGCAGATGAATATGAGATTCAGGCGAAGAAATATCATGTGTTTGCTTACGGAAGCAATAGCGGCACGAGAAGCTGTATTAAGCTGGATACAAGCGCGAATCAAAATGATGCGGTGATTTATTGCTGGATGAAAGACCGCAGCTCCGATAATCAGAACAGCGGAGAGTATGGGATTACTTTCGTAAAAGGAAGCTCCGCATATGATTTCAGTCAGTGTACGCATCGAATAGAGAATTGTGATTCGGCGGACAGTGGAAATGCTGTTGTATGGAGATTAAAAATCCGGAACGTAAAAATTTCAAAGCCGGCTGGTTATGCATTGAATTATAGTTCCGATTTGTGGAATAAAAGTACCTTTTCTATTACCGGTGAGCAGGTTTCCGGATTTAAAGCACATTACTGGTATGTATTCAATTATCAGGTGAAACCGGCGTCGGGAGCAGCGAGGCAGAGGGCTTATGCAGATGGTACTTATCATGGAGGCTTCTGGGATCTGTCCGATGCATCCGGTAAAAAATGTGGAAAAACAGAACTTACGACAACCGTCGATATCGGCAGCAGGGATTTGTATACAGATGAGAATAAAGACGGAATTGTCTATCGTCTGCCGCTCACTGTTCATAACAGCGCTTCCTCTGTCAGAAGCACGGTTGCTGTGCCGGCGACCTGCCTGCAGCAGGGGCTGCAGAATGTGGAGACTGTCTATAGCTGTTCGGTTTGTGACAGAACCTGGACGACGGTCACATCCCAGGCGATACCCAGGCTGGCTCATAATTATGCGGCAAAAACCGCGGAAAGCAACGGAATTTTGAATGGAAAATACTGGGAGGAATGTACCAGAAACTGCGGCGGGAGCGATGTAAACGGCGCTTTCTGGCAGCGAAATATCAAATATTTACAGCCGGTACACTATTGGGAGATGAAGACGGATGGCAGCTACGAAAAGCTTCCTGCAGGAACAGACCGGAATGGAACGTATTATGCGCCCGGGGAAATCGTTCCTATGTGGATAAGAACGCCCTCGGAGGAATTTCAAAAGGGCAGGCTGGAATCCTTTTCGGCCCCCGGACAGGCATCTTATCATGATGTTTATATTCCAAGAAAGCAATACCGTGTTGTATATAAAAGAAACGGCGCCACAGGAGGCGAAACGAAACCGCAGAAAGTATACTGCGGAGAGGTATTTGATCTAAGTAAAAACGGATTCGTACGAACCGGCTACAGTTTCCTGGGCTGGGGAAAATCACCGGACGGAAAGGTTACGGCGCAAAAGTCTGTAAAAAATCTGTCTCTTACCCATAATGATGAAGTGTGGCGGTATGCGCTCTGGGAACCTGGAATTTTCAGGATTAAATTAAATAGTCAGAGTGCAGAAGAAAGCGGAACAAAAATCGTATTTGAACAGTATTCCAAAGGTTATTATGCAGATAAAGCGTTGGAAGAGCAGTTTTTGGATAATAAAATAGAGCTTCCGGAAAAAAAGAGAAAAGACAAGACACTTCTGGAAGGGGTTCGCAAGCTGCAATTTGAAGGTTATTATACGGAAAAATACGGAAAGGGCTTTCAGATGATCGGGTCGGATGGCTCACTGCATGCAAATATCAATCGTTCCGGCGATTATAAATTTTTTACAAAGGACAGTACGGTTTATGCAAGCTGGAAGGATATGTACGCCGTTCAGTTTGATCCCAATCTGACCGCACAGGATCTGGAGCTGATCGGAAAGGATGAAACAAGCGCTGGTTCCGCTGATTTGGTACTTTGTCCCCGGCCCAGATGGAAGGAAGAGGGAGAAAGCATAACAGTAAGCTATGGCAAAGCGGCTGTCAGAAATAAAAGCTTTTCTGATTTATATCGTTTTAAAGGCTGGAGTCTGACGCCGGAAATTAAAAGTGACAATGAGCTGGTGCTAAGTGAAGAAAAGCAGGCTTATACATTTACGGCAGATGAAGATGTTACCTTATACGCACAATGGGATACCAATGTTGTCTTTGCTTATATCGGAAATGAGCAGTCGCAGGGGATGGATCATTTAGAGGAAATCGGGCATATCTATGACGCATATACCTTTCCGGAAAATGATTTTGTGAAGACTGTGGAAAAGCCGGCTATGGATATTGCTTCCGGACAAGTGGAAAATGAGAAGGGCGAGCCTTATATGGAAACCGTCCCCTATAGCTTTCAGGGCTACAGCATGGTAAAAGAGAAGGAAAGTCAATCGTTACGGAACCGGTATCATGCCAAAGACGGAGAGGTTTTAGCAGCAGAGCTTTTGTTAGGGGCAAGAGAACTTGCCGGGGAAGGAAAGGGAGAGGGACTTACCTTCGGGAAGCCTTCCCCAGATTACGGAACACACAATGCACCGCCGGAATCCGGTGACGGGGAGTTCTTTCCGAATGAAGTTTTAATCAATGAAGAGACGCCGTTTGTCAGCTTTTATGCTGTATGGGATCAATATCCGCAAATTCAGGCGGCCGACCTGTATCTTCCGTTGTCAGATGCCAGAGCCGGGGTTTTAACAGAGGAATATCTTTTGCATCTTGCCAGAGCCGTGGATGAAGAACTGAAGTCGGATACGAACCGGGAGGGAGTGCTAAAATCCGGCAGAGATGAGGCACAAAAAACCTCTTTTACCATTCCCGATTATCAGGCTTCCGAATTTACAGAAGCAGAATATGAGATGAGCATGACCATTACATACAGGGCTGAGGATGCAGCAGGAAATGTTACGACGAAAATGGTAAGAGTGCATCTGGCGGATACTTCCGGAACGGAATATGATACCGGAAGCGTACGGTTTATTTCCAAAGAACATATCGATACACTGGCGGAAAATTCCATATGGCGGACAGGAAGATATGCAGAAAAACTGAAAAGGACGCTGGATAATCAAAAAACAGGAGAAGAATATACAACGGTTACGCCGGTGCAAAAGGCTTTTGGAATCCGATCGGTATTAAAACCGGGAAGCGGTGTGTGGGATCATGTTCAGGAGGTCTGGGAATTTGACCGAAAAGAAGTAGAAGAGATACAGGATTATATCGAACGGACAGAGATGCATGCAGATCCGCAGGAGTTTCTGGATAAATTCGGATATTGCAGAGTGCAGTAAGTTTGAAAAAGAATCGCTTAACCGGAGGTTTATACAAACTTTAAGATAGTCCCTGTATGGAAATTCCTGTATCATACAGACAAGGGGCGGAACCAGAAAACCGGCTCTGCCCCTTTGTAATTATTCAAAAATTTAATTTTCTGTTTGTTCCGGAAGCTTCATATATATTTTTTCGATTCGATTTTTATCCATTTGGTATACTTTAAGCAGAATATCTTCTTCTGTGATAATAATTTCGTTCTTTTCCGGAACATGGTC
>CANODN010000080.1 GCA_947564765.1 uncultured Roseburia sp.
CGTATAATCCAATCATATTAGAAAGTGATTGGATTTTTCCTTTCTCCCAGGTTCTACTGGGTAATTCAATCCTAATCTGATATATTTACTTAAGCACTGTGGATCTGTTCCTATAATTTTACAGCTCTGACTGTTTCGAGGTGACTCAGACCACAGCTTTTCGTCTATTACTGTTCATCAGTTTGTTAACGCTTGACGTTTCTATTTACGTGATTACACAGCCGAACTCCCTGTGGAAGACAACAGTGCTAAAATACATATCAGGAGGTATATCTCTATGTCATTGTACTTTGTTGGAATTGATATTTCCAAGTACAAACACGATTGCTGCATCTTGTCCGCAGCTGCTCAATCAGTTGTTACAAAATTTACTATCCAAAATGATAAGTCTGGATTCGAACAACTCATTACTACTTTACATTCTCTCTCCATTCCTGAAGACATAAGAATAGGGTTTGAATCTACTGCCCATTATGCCCTCAATCTGGAACTTTTCCTTGAGAATGCCCACCACAGCTTCATGGAAATCAATCCAGTCCTCATCAAGGAATACAAGAAATCCACATCTCTCAGGCGTACCAAAACCGATTCTGTTGACTGCGAATCAATAGCCCGGTGGTTAATGACAGCAGAGTACAAACCCCATTCAAAAGGATTTTACCATGCTTACTCTTTAAAGTCACTAACTCGTTTAAGAGACAGGCTGGTTCGACAACGCTCTTTTTATCTTGTGAAAATCACTAATGTTTTGGATCACACCTTTCCGGAGTTTAAGCCGTTCTTTCATGAGCGTTTATCCAAGACTGCGCTGTACCTGCTTGAGAACTACGGCTCCGCCGAAAAAATGGCACGGATGAATTCCGCCTCCTATGAGAAACTCCGTTCCTTATCAAGAGGGAAATTTTCACCACAACAGTTCCTCCGTTTAAAGGAACTTGCCGCCAATACGGTCGGCGTAAATAACTCTATCTTTGATGTGGAACTGAACAGCCTTCTTTCACTCTATAAATCTCTTGTAAAGGAGATTGACACACTTGAAGCGGAAATCAACAAGCTGATTGAGGAAGTGCATCCTCATTATATGTCCATTCCCGGAATCGGTCCCATATCTGCCGCCGTAATCTACTCTGAATACGGAGATATATCGAATTTCTCTACACCCGCTCAGATGCTTGCCTTTGCAGGCATGGAACCTGGCATAAACGAATCAGGAACAGAATCGCACGGAGGACGAATGGTAAAGCACGGCTCATCCCAGCTCCGGTATGTCCTCATCAACTGCTGTCTTCCGTTAATTCGTTTTGATATGACATTCGCATCTTACTATGCTAAGAAACGTGCGGAAGGCAAACCACACAGAGTAGCTGTCACTCATGTTGCAAAGAAGCTTGTTAGAGTCATCTATGCATTGGAGAGGCAGGGAACAGACTTTAACGCTCAAAAGATCAGATAGCTATTTCTATTAATCAACTTCATCCCATCTGAAATACGGTGTATTCAGATGGTCTATTAAAGTTACCCTTTTTTATAAAAACAAAAAATTTTCAAAAACCTCTTGACTATTTATAGTTTGTCACCTCTTTAAAATTTTATTTTATCACGCGTACTTTTAGTACTCCTTCGATTGCCTTAAGCTGTGAAACGACTTCATCTGTCACCGGCGTATCAATATCCAACAGGGTATAAGCATAATCGCCTTTGGATTTATTCGTCATATCCTCAATGTTAATGTCTGCATTGCCGAATATAGTAGAATATTTTCCGATGGTTCCTTTGACATTTTTATGAAGAATCGCAACACGCCCTGCTTTGTCGCAGCCGCCCATATTGCAGTCCGGGAAATTAACAGAATGTACGATATTTCCGTTTTCCAGATAATCCCGGATTTCTCTTACTGCCATCATCGCACAGTTATCTTCGGATTCTTCGGTAGACGCTCCAAGATGCGGTGTTAAAATAACGCCATCTTTTCCGGCAACGGTTGGATTGGCAAAATCCGTTACGTATTTCTTTATTTTGCCGCTTTCGATTCCTGACAGAACCGCCTCTTCGTCTGCCAGAGGATCTCTTGCAAAGTTTAAAATCACAACGCCTTCCTTCATCTTGGAAATCGCGTCTTCATTGATCATGCCTCTCGTTGCATCCATTAACGGAACGTGCACGGTAATAAAATCGCATTCTTTGTAAATATCATCTAAATTACTGATATGCTTTACGCTGCGGGATAAATTCCATGCTGCATTGACAGAAATATAGGGATCATAGCCAAATACATCCATACCAAGATGAACTGCTGCATTTGCCACCTGAACGCCAATGGCTCCAAGACCGATCACGCCTAATTTTTTGCCGGCAATCTCACATCCGGCGAAGTTTTTCTTCTGCTTTTCTGCAAGCTTTGCAATATCTGGTTCGTCTTTGTTTTCTTTTACCCATTCAATACCGCCGGTAATATCTCTGGACGCCAGCAGCATTCCGGCAATTACAAGCTCTTTGACGCCGTTGGCGTTTGCCCCCGGTGTGTTGAATACGACAATACCCTGCTCTGCACATTTATCCAGAGGAATATTATTGACGCCGGCTCCTGCTCTTGCAACTGCCTCTAAGCCTTCCGGCAGCTCCAGATCATGCATGGATGCACTGCGCACAAGAACTGCCTGTGCGTCTTTTAATTCTTCCGTCTTTTGATATTTTTTTGAAAATAAGTTCAATCCGACATCTGCAATCGGGTTTAAACAAGTATACTGATACATGTTTGATTCCTCTCCTTTTCCCATCTCTTCCTGTCTGTACCGGCTCTTTCCACGCCATGCACAGATATGCAACGACTTTTGTATGTTTCCCTTTATGCGTTGTTTTTCTCAAATTCACGCATGAATGCCACTAATTTCTCTACGCCCTCTTTTGGCATAGCATTGTAAATGGATGCTCTCATTCCGCCAACGGAACGATGTCCCTTCAAATTTTCAAAACCGGCCGCTTTAGCCTCTGCCACAAATTTCGCATCCAGCTCATCACTTCCGGTTACGAAAGGTACATTCATCAGAGAGCGGTCTTCTTTGACAACGGTTCCTTTGAATAATTTACTCTCATCTAAGAAATCATACAAAATCTTCGCTTTTTCTTCGTTGCGCTCTTTCATTACCGAAAGTCCGCCCATTTTCTTTAACCATTTGAATACCTTGCCGCAGACATAAATGCCGTATGCAGGAGGTGTATTGTATAAAGAATCCGCATCTGCATGGGTTTTATATTTTAACATGGTAGGCGTTCCCGGTAAAGTATCTTCCGTAATCAGATCTTCCCGGATAATCACGATGACAACGCCTGCCGGTCCGATATTTTTCTGAACGCCGCCGTAAATGATACCGTATTTCGTTACGTCCACCGGCTCAGATAAGAAACAGGAGGATACGTCAGCTACTAATATATGTCCTTTTGTATTCGGCAGCTCTTTGTATTTGGTACCGTAAATGGTATTGTTCTCGCAAATATATACATAATCCGCATCTTCCGGTATATCCAAATCGGAACAATCCGGAATATAGGAGAAAGTCTTATCTTCGGAAGAAGCTACCGCAACTGCATCTCCGTAAATCTGTGCTTCCTTCCATGCTTTCTTTGCCCACTGTCCGGTTACAATATAGGCAGCCTTTTTGTTCTTCATCAAATTCATGGGAATCATGGCAAACTGCTGGGAGGCACCGCCCTGAAGAAACAACACTTTATAATTATCCGGAATATTCATCAGATCGCGTAAATCTGCTTCCGCTTCTTTGATAATCGTATCGTATACCTTGGACCGGTGGCTCATCTCCATTACGGACATGCCGCTTCCCTTATAATCCATCATTTCTTCTGCTGCTTCCCGTAATACCTCTTCCGGCAGAACGGCTGGTCCTGCGGAGAAATTATAAACTCTGCTCATTCTTCATATCCTCCTGTAACTAATTTATCTCTACACTTTCCTAATGGTAATCGTTTTCGACATAACTGTCAATTCTTTTTATTTTTCAGATCCTGATCGGTAAAGGCCTCACTAATCGCAGCCCCCGGCGCAACCATAGGCCATACCTTATCATCCTGATCAATCACACAGTCAATCACCACCGGAAGATCAGACTTTAATGCAGCCTCCATAACCTTTTCAAACTCTTCTCTTGTCCTTGCCCGGTAACCGACTGCTCCCATAGCTTCTGCCAGCTTTACATAATCCATGCCGTCATCCAAAATAGTTGCCGAATACCGTTCCTCATAAAACAGATTCTGCCACTGCCGCACCATGCCAAGTACATGGTTATTTACAATAATCTCGATCAAAGGCAGTTTCTGGCGTACCGCCGTGGCAATCTCATTCATGTTCATACGGAAACAGCCGTCGCCCGCGATATTAATCACGGTCTGGTCCGGATTGGCAATCTGTGCGCCGATAGCGGCTCCCAGGCCGTACCCCATGGTTCCAAGACCTCCTGAGGTAATCAGTGTCCTGGGCTTTGCATATTTATAAAACTGTGCCGCCCACATCTGATGCTGTCCTACTTCCGTCACAATGATTGCATTTCCCTTTGTCATGTTATAAACCGTCTTCATCATATAAGGACCGCTCAGTCCCTCCTCCCGGTAAACCAGGGGATATTTCTTCGTATATTCATCTATATGAGAAAGCCATGCCTCATGTTCCATTGGCTGAATTCTTGCGTTTAATCTGGCAAGCACTTCTTTGATATCTCCGATGATGCTGGCGTCTACCATAATATTTTTATTGATCTCCGCCGGATCGATATCAATTTGCAGAATCTTCGCCTGATGGGCAAATTTATCGGCATTGCCGATGACGCGGTCCGAAAAACGCACGCCTATGGCAATCAGAAGATCACATTCACTGACGCCGTAATTCGATGTCTTGGTGCCATGCATACCAAGCATTCCTGTATACTTCGGGTCGGTGCCGTCAAATGCACCTTTTCCCATTAAGGTATCGCAGACAGGAGCCTGTATTTTTTCTACAAATTCCCTTAATTCACTGCTTGCTCCGGAGATCACCGCACCGCCGCCTGCAAATACATAAGGCTTTTTGGATTTTGCAATCATCTGTACGGCTGTTTCCAGATCTTCTTCCGTGATTTGTTCTACAGAGCGTTCCTGCGGTATCTGCTCTTCTTTTACATATTCACATTTGGCAGCAGTCACATCCTTGGGAATATCCACAAGCACCGGACCGGGCCGTCCTTTTCTGGCAATTTTGAATGCCCTGCGTATGGTATCTGCTAATTTTTCCACATCTTTTACAATAAAATTGTGTTTGGTAATAGGAGTTGTGATTCCTGCGATATCTACTTCCTGAAAGCTGTCTTTTCCCAAAAGAGGAACCCCTACGTTACAGGTAATGGCAACTAAGGGAACGGAATCCATATAAGCTGTTGCAATTCCTGTTACCAGATTGGTCGCTCCCGGTCCGCTGGTAGCCATGCAGACGCCTACTTTTCCCGTACTTCTGGCATATCCGTCTGCTGCATGGCTTGCCCCCTGCTCATGGGAGGTTAAAATATGTCTGATTTCATCTCTATGCTTATACAGCTCGTCATATACATTTAAAATTGCTCCTCCGGGATAACCGAATATGGTATCCATCTTCTGTTCCTTTAAGCATTCTATGATAATCTGAGCGCCTGTCAACTGCATGAAAAAACCTTCTTTCTGTTATTTTTTCTCGTTATGAATGTTTCATCTGCCCCGCCGTTAACGCTCCAGAATCGCTCCGCGGTTTCCGGAGGTTACCATAGTCACATACCGTCCCAGATATCCGGTCACGTTCTGTTCCTTCGGCTGCCATGCCGCCTTTCTTCTGGCCATTTCCTCTTCTGAAACATCCACATCCAGTTTCATTTCCGGAATATTGATTTTAATGATATCGCCCTCTTCCACCAAAGCGATCGGTCCGCCTACTGCCGCCTCCGGAGAAACATGACCAATGGAGGCACCCCGGCTCGCACCAGAAAAACGCCCGTCTGTAATCAGCGCAACGGAAGAGCCCAGTCCCATACCTGCAATGGCAGAGGTGGGATTTAACATTTCGCGCATACCCGGACCGCCTTTCGGTCCTTCGTAGCGGATGACTACCACATCACCTGCCACGATCTTTCCGCCTTTGATCGCAGCAATGGCGTCTTCTTCACATTCAAATACTCTTGCCGGTCCTTCGTGCACCAGCATCTCCGGCGCTACTGCAGAACGTTTTACAACACTTCCGTCCGGCGCCAGGTTTCCGCTTAATACGGCAAGACCGCCTGTCTTGGTATATGGATGATCCAAAGGCCGAATCACCTCCAAATTCAGATTTACAGCGTCTTTGATATTCTCTCCTACTGTCTGTCCTGTGACTGTCATGCAGTCCAGATTCAAAAGACCTGCATCCGCCAATTCCTTCATCACGGCATATACACCGCCCGCCTCGTTTAAATCTTCCATATAGGTCGGTCCTGCCGGAGCCAGATGACAGAGATTCGGCGTCTTTTCACTGATCGGATTGGCAAATTTAATGTCAAAATCAAAACCTATTTCATGAGCAATTGCCGGAAGATGCAGCATACTGTTTGTGGAACAGCCAAGGGCCATATCTACCGTCAGTGCATTGATCATAGATTCTTTTGTCATAATATCCCTCGGCCGGATGTCTTTGCGGCACATCTCCATAACCGCCATACCGGCATGCTTTGCCAGCTTGATACGCTCGGAATAAACCGCCGGTATCGTGCCGTTTCCTCTTAAGCCCATGCCAAGCGCCTCCGTCAGACAGTTCATGGAATTGGCCGTATACATACCGGAACAAGAACCGCAGGTGGGGCATGCTTTTGCCTCATATTCCCGGACATCTTCTTCTGTCATAGAACCTGCCGCATAGGAACCCACTGCCTCAAACATAGAAGAAAGGCTGGTCTTCTTTCCTTTTACATGACCTGCAAGCATCGGTCCGCCGGATACAAATACCGTCGGCACATTGATTCTTGCCGCAGCCATTAACAGTCCTGGTACATTTTTATCACAATTCGGCACCATAACAAGGGCGTCAAACTGATGTGCCAGCGCCATACACTCGGTAGAATCTGCAATCAGATCTCTCGTTACCAGGGAATATTTCATACCGATATGTCCCATAGCGATTCCGTCGCAGACTGCAATCGCCGGAAATACCACAGGAACGCCGCCGGCCTCTGCAACGCCTAATTTTACGGCATTCACAATTTTATCCAGATTCATATGCCCCGGAACAATCTCATTATAAGAGCTTACGATTCCCACCATTGGTTTTTTCATTTCTTCTTCTGTAAATCCCAATGCGTTAAATAAACTTCTATGGGGCGCCTGCTGCATCCCCGCCTTTACATGATCACTTTTCATTTTCTCAGATCCTTTCTTCTATTATTGCGCCGCTTTTTAGCGCATAAAGGGATACCCGGAGGGTGTTTCTTCTAATATTGCGCTGCTTTTTGGCGCATAAAGGGATACCCGGAGGGTGTTTCTTCTAATATTGCGCTGCTTTTATATATCCTGCGATCAAATCGCCCATTTCTTTTGTTCCCACCTGTTTCACAGATGATCTTTTCTCTTCTGCCTGGGGCATAATATCAATCGTGCGGTAACCATCCTTTAATACCTGCTTTACGGCATCCTCTATGGCATCCGCCTCTTTGTCCAGATCAAAGGAATACCGCAGCATCATAGCCGCACTTAAAATCGTGGCAATGGGATTCGCAATTCCCTTCCCTGCAATATCCGGTGCGGAACCGCCGCTTGGTTCGTACAGGCCGAATTTTGTATCATTTAAGCTGGCGGAGGAAAGCATTCCAATGGAACCGGTTACCATACTGGCCTCATCGGATAAAATATCGCCAAACATATTCTCCGTTAAAATAACGTCAAATTGTTTCGGATCTTTGACTAACTGCATTGCGCAATTATCTACCAGCATATGCTCATAGGAAACTTCCGGATAATCTGTGGCAACCTCTTCCACGATCTTTCTCCACCTTGTAATATTCTGGCCCCTTCTCAAGATACACATCCACGTACT
>CANODN010000081.1 GCA_947564765.1 uncultured Roseburia sp.
ATCCATGAACATCTTAGCCCTTTTATTAAATTCTACAATATAATCATAAGCAGAAGGCGGTACATAGTAGAATATAATTTTGTTTTCCGTATCTGCACTTAAAATGACAGACTGATTCTGTGTAAGGGGAATATAATTCTCATATCCCTTCTGTGTCGGCTTCTCCGGGCCTGCCCAGACAGCAGTTCCCGGCAGATAGGTTCCTGTGATCGTTTTTGGTTCTCTGACCGGTATATCGGTACCCTGTACCAGATAATGAACCGTATAGGAAAGCTCTATTTCTCCCGCGGTATCCCATACTGCTTTCACCCACAAATCCTGCGTAATCGGCTGATCAAACAAAAATTGCGGATATACGCCGTTAACCGGCTCCACTTCTGTTTTATTTCCTTCTCCATCGCCACGCGCCGTAATCACCCAGCCGCTTAAAATAAATTTATCACGGAAGGGACGGGGAATTACGCCATGTGTAATAAAGGACCTGTTTCCGGGAATAATCTGTTCCCTGATCAGCGCTTCCTCCTGTTCCTGCTGACCGGTCAATACGCCATGGTTCCAGTCAAACGTCACCTTGTACTGCGGCGCCTCCCATGCAGCATACAGCCTCAGATTGCTTTCCAGCACAATCGGAATATTTCTGACCTCGTCTCCCCACTGTATCATACGAACTCCTGCAGGCCCAAGTGCCCAGCCGTTAAATTTCCATGCTCTTGTACCATCCGGGGAACGTTTTGGACAGACGGGAAGATCGCCGTCCACCTCAACAGAATTTCCGTTCTCCCGTTTTACAGACAAGGACCATCCGCCTGCATAATCAGGGGCTGCATAATCTCCGTTTGTTTTTTTATAATCAAGCTCATACGCATATTTATCTGCAGAAAGAGCCGTACCGTAGGGCAGCTCCAGCTGTCCGATTTCCGTCGTTTCATCCGACATATAGGTGATCGTAAAACGGTCTCTGGTATAATAGAAATACACATCATAGGGATTCTGAAAACTATTATAACCTGCAGTTGCCGATCCGCCTCCGGAGATTTCCGTACTGTGATCGGTTCTGTCATTGACCAGTGTCAAATGAGGGCGTGCGCTGGGATTCTGCTGGTCAATTGCCAAAGCAGAAAGCGCAACCAGCTGTCTGGAAAGCGCATAGCATTTTCCGTTATAAATACGCACCGCATAGTAATCCCCTGGATTCGCCACATCATCGGCAAAGGAAACTCCTTCCGAAAATACCGCCTCATTCAATTTCAAAAGATCCGTAAAGCCATACTTTAAAAATGCTTTGTGGTTCTTCGGCACCAGATAAATCGTATTCTTAATATCTTCCTCGGCAGAAGCAGAGGTATCGTTATAGATTTTCATATGACTGCAGCTTTCCGCCTCTTCCGGCGTCAGCTCCGGAATCTCATAACAATAATTATAACGATATGCATTGTTCACCGGATCGGTCCAAAAAGCAACCAAATGATGTGTTTTCGTATTATCCTTCCCATCCGCAACAATAGCCGCGTTCATGGTAGAATAGGCACCGGGAACATTGACATTGCCACCCGGAGTAAGTGCATTATGCAGGCCGCTGGTTGTCGCCCAGGAAACACGCAGCTTGCCGCCGACAAGATATCTGCTGGTATCATCTGCAGGCCAAACCTCTCTTAAATCTGCACCGTATTTCGCTGAAATCGCTGTTGTCATAGGCATTCTGGCATCTGTAACCGCCTGCGCTTCCACATTTTGAAAACAACCGGAATTAAAGGAATAATTCGTACCGTTTTCGAAAGCTGTCCAGTTATTCGAATTAGAAAACCAGCTAGTCTCCGTAATAATCTGCCCTTTGCCTTCCTGCGCCGCACTCACCTTGTCATGGGGCATCTGAAAATAATACTCAAAATCCAGTCTGTATACATTTCGTTTGAAATAAACATAGACCAGTGTGCTCCCGTTTGCTGCTGCAGTTGTAGATTCTTCTTCTGTAACCTCACCGTTCTGATTGACCTTTTCGACCAGTATATTGTATCCTTTTGTCTCCTCTTCTTTCCCTTCTTCTGTCCCATATTGCTTGAAAAAATCTGAAACAGGCACTTCTCTTGGCGTACCCGTTGTACCGGAAACAGTTACCGAACCCAAAAGATTTAAATGATTATTAATCTCTGTCTGAAGCTTATCTGCCAGTTTCCCGCTTTCCACCAGCTTTTCTCCCGTTTCAAAGGTATCCTGCAGCTCAAAGGAAGCCGCATTGCTGAAGGATGTGCCCACTCCCGGTGTCTGATGTACAATTTCACCTGCCGTTGCACCCGGAATCTTCTGTTTCGTATTAAAATTATAATTGAAATTTGTAACCTCAACATCCTGTCCGTTCAGATCTTCCGTCCAAAATACAACTCTGACAGGGGTTTTTGCCGGTTCCCATTTGGGATAAAGACGCAGCACTTCAATACCTGTATTTTCCACACTGTCGTCAATCCATGCATTGTTTAAAAACTCCTGCGTCAACAGAAATCGGTTCGTCGTTTCCGCATCTGCCGGGAATATATCCCTTCGGTCATTTTCGTTTCCATCCTGCGGCCTGTACTGCCAGCCGGCAAACCGGTATCCGTCTTTTGCCTGATCCAGTTCATCCTGCCCCACGCTTCCAAATTCCACATATCCGCCTACAGGAACCTGCTGCCGCTCAATATAGATATCATCCGTATCAAAAATAACACGTATGATTTTCGGTGTATAATAAATATTAATCTCTGTGCTTCCGTCCGGATTAATTGTCTCCTGAGAGAAAGCCGCAGGCGTATAACCGGTTACACGGGAATCTGTAATCACTTTTGCGTCTGTCAGCATTCCGGCTCTGCCCGGAAATTCCTTGCTCTCGATCAAACTCCAGTCTTGCGCATTTCCCTGCACAGGATTTGTTACGCCCTCTGCCGGTTTCCAATGATTTACCGTATAGTTTCCCGCATCCCTGCGGTAATAAACGGTCAGCGTCACATCTTCCGTCAGTCCGGAAGCATTCAAGCGATATATTTTATCCGGATCGTCTGAGGTTGTCTGCGATGTCCCTCCGTTTTCAACCGGAGCGATATAAGAAAACAGAACTTCTTTCCCGGATTTTCCGGCTGCGGCTTTTCTTCTGGCTGCATCCCAGGCTTCCTGGTATTCCCTGCTTTCAGTATCTACATCATCTCTTAAATTAAAATCGCCGTTTTCCAGCGTTCCGTTTGGATTTTTTACAAATTGATTCAACGGCTCCGGGTCCAGAACAATTCGAAATCCCTTCAGGTTTTCATGAGAATGTCCATGATAATCCGGGTTCGTCTCCTCATAATGCGGCACCTGCCAGTCTGTCAGATCCACTGTTCCATTATCATCCAAAAGCAGCTCAATGACATCCGGCGCATGGGCATCGATTCCTGCCAGTCCTCCCGTATTGGAGTATTTATATTGAACGGTAACTGTAATATGATTGGCCTTCGTAAATTCTGCTCCATCAAAAGATCCTTCGTATACGCCGTAAAATGATGCACCATGGTACCCCGCGTCCTCCGGGAAACGAACGTTCCATCCTTCCTTGAGCGTATAACGAATTTCAGCGTCAAACACCTTGCCGCCTTTTCCATCATCCCTGAAATCACTTGCTAAAATCCGCTCCGGATATCCTTTCGCCAAAGCAGCCGTAAGGGCCTCATGAACATAGGCCTGACGCATCAAATCGTATCCGCCGTCTTCAAAATCTTTATCGGTCAGTCTGACAGCCTTGGATTCCTGCACATGTCTTCCCTGACCGTTTCTTTGAAAACGAAGTGTGTGTACAATATGCAGCGTATATGCCGCCTGCTGCATGGATTCGTCTTTTTCTGTCCCAGCAGCCGTCTCGGTTTCTTCGGATGACTTCCCTTCATCAGATCCAATCCCGTCTTTCTCCTGTTCGGCTGAAGCTACATCCTGCAGGATGTCTCCCTCCTCTGTAGGTTTCTCTGCTTCTGCGGTACCCGCCGTTTCTGTCATCTGCTCTGTCTCGGCAGGAATTTCTTCTTCCGGAGTATTTCCGGATGTATCCGGATTTTCGCTTTCTGCATCATTTCCGGACGCTGCAGGATTTTCCCCTTCTTCCGATGCGCGCTCTTCTTCCCCATTCACATCTGTGTCAAAACACTCTGTGGCCTCTGTCTGATTTTCTTTTGACTGTTTTCCCTCTAAAGTCAGAAGATCAAAAGAAAATGCCGAAAGAAGTATTGCCAGCGCCAAAACTCCTGCAAGAACTTTGTGAAACCTTTTTCCCATAAAAATCCCCTTCCTTCATCCTTTTAAAAAAGACACATCATTTCTTTTTCAAGATTAAAGAAACGATGTGTCTTACTATGATCTGTTTATTCTTAATTCAATAATCTTACTACACAAACCGGTGAGCGGTAAAATGCATTGGAAATCTTAATACCTGTTCTTTGAGAACTTGCATGAACAATCTGGCCATTGCCGATATAGATTGCCACATGACTGATTCTGCCTCCGCCATAGAAGAACAAATCTCCCGGCTGTGCTTCACTTGCACTGATTCTTCTTCCGCAATTAGCCTGTGCTGCAGAAGAATGCGGCAGATAAATTCCGTATTTTGCAAAGATTGACAATGTAAATCCGGAGCAGTCCGCACCATGTGTCAGGCTGGTACCTCCCCATACATACGGATTTCCGACAAACTGGCACGCATAGGATACCAGATCCACTTTTACATCAGAAACGCCCTGACCGTATTTCACTTCCGTCATGGTCATAGCCTTCTTCAGCTGATCCGCAACCGAAACATATTCTGCACTGACATATCCTTCTTCACTGTCTACGCTGACCTTCAGCCAGTCTCCCTGATCTTCAATGACTTCTACTTCTTCTCCTTCCGGCATTAATGCCAGAATTTCACATTCTGTATTCGGCTCCTCTCTTACACGAAGCGTCGTCGTCGTACAGGTGGCAATCGTAGAGGAAACCTCCTTTGCATATTCCTTTGCCTCCTGACCGGAAATCAGATATTCACTCTTGACATATCCGGTTACTTCTCCGGACTGAATCTTCGTCCAGTCTCCTTCTCTTTCTAATATCTCACAGCCTGCGTCACCTGGCATCTTACCTACAAGCTCTGCCTCTTCGCCGGCTCCTTCCCGTACATTTAAATTGCCTTCTACCTTGGCAATACCAAGATTCGTATATCCGCACGCAGCGCCTTGTCCGGAGGCTGTCGTAGCATCTTCTCCCGAAGAAATTGTAGCTTTTGCCGTAGATACGTCAATACAGGATGCCAAAGCGGAAGATATACCTGCATTTGCATCTGCACTGCTCTCGATATTCGCCGCAATTTTCTCGGAAATTCCGGCACTGACTCCGGATGTTACTGCTTCTGCCTGAACTGACATGGTTATTATCATTGCTCCTGCTGTAAATAATCCCACTAATTTCTTATTCCTGAATTTCATAAATTCCTCCTAAGACTTCTTTCGTCTGCGTAACTGCTTTACAATAAAAAGTATAGCAAGAGCACATAACAATGTCAACACATTTTTGTAATATTTGCGTAATAATTTCCTCCATACTGAATGTCCTTCTGCATCTGTGCCTTTAATTCCTCCAGAGACGAGAACTTTTTCTCCGGTCTCACCATAGACAGAAATTCCACTTTTATCCTGCTTCCGTAAATCTGATTCTCAAAATGAAACAGATGCGTCTCAACGCCAACGGGATTTACTCCTTTGATCGTGGGTTTGCACCCTACGTTGGTAATTCCTCCATATACCTGACTGTCCCGTCCGAAAACAGTTGTCCTTGTCACATATACGCCAAACGGCGGCAGCAGCTTGTCTTCTTCCGGTATCAGATTTGCTGTCGGTACATTTAATGTTCTGCCGATTTCGTTGCCGTGTACGACAATTCCCTCTACAAAATAATGATATCCAAGCAGTTCGTTGGCATGCTCGATTCTGCCTGCCGAAACCTCCTCCCGGATAAAGGTGCTGCTGATATCCCTGCCGTTTTCCTGTATTTTGTCCACTGCCTCCACTTCATATCCGTACGTATCCGCAAATTGCTGCAGCATCCGGTAATCCCCTCTCCGGTCTTTTCCAAAATGAAAATCCTTTCCGACTACAAGGCTTTTGATCTGAAGCCTCTTTACAATCATTTCAATAAAATCCTCCGGCTCCATCTGCATAAGCTCCTTCGTAAAAGGACACTCCACCAGATAATCGATTCCATACTGTGCAAACAGCTGCATTTTTTCTTCATTTGTCGTCAGGACTTTTTCATCCTTCAAACCACAGGTCCGGCGTTTGGGCGGAATATCAAAGGTAAAGATTACTGTTTTTAACCCGGACCTTTTCTTTTCCTCCAGATATTCCAGCAGATACCCGTGCCCTCTGTGGATACCGTCAAACTTGCCCAGTGAAACAACGGTTTTTTGATCTATATGAAAATCTGTTGTATGTCTGATATATTCCATGTTATTCTTCCTGTGTTATCCATTCTGTAAAAACATTTTTTCCGGTTGAAAGACCTTTCGGACAGCATCATAACGAAAGAGTCCCACAAATATTCCGGAGTTCTCATATACCCGGTAAAGGCTGTCTCTTATTTCTTCTTCCGAAGAAATATCCGATATCAGAAAACGCCCTCCGTTTCTTAAAACTTTTTCCATACCCGGTTTTGCCACTATCTTCGGATAATCCTGCAATGCTTCATCCACAGACAGAAGTATATCGGAAATAGTCCGTCCCTTTTCGTCAATTCCTTTTACAATCTGCTCCACTTCTCCCAGACGATATGCATGTTCAAGAACAAAGCCTGCTGTTTCTGTACGCAGCAGCTTTTCCATACAGCCCCCGCATCCGGCCTGCCTGCCGATATCATGACAGAGCGTTCGGATATATGTCCCTTTTGAGCAATGAACCTCCATTGTAATACGGGGCAGATCTACCGAAAGGACTTTTATGGAAAAAATCTCAATTTCTCTAGGTTTCCGCTCAACCTCAATTCCGGCCCGCGCCAGGTCGCAAAGCTTTTTCCCGTTTACTTTCAAAGCGGAATACATGGGCGGTATCTGCATCTGCCTTCCCACAAAACTCTGTATAATCGTAAGGATTTTTTCTTTTGTAATCTCCGGCTCTTTCCTTGTTAAAATGTTTCCCGACACATCCTGTGTGTCTGTTGTAATCCCCAGATAAAGAACTGCCCGGTATATTTTATCTTTGCCGGTAAGATATTCACAAAGCTTTGTGGCTTTCCCGATGCAGACCGGAAGCACGCCCTCCGCATCCGGGTCCAGCGTTCCCGTATGACCGATCTTTTTTTGTTTTAAAATTCCCCGAAGCTTCGCCACTACATCAAAAGAGGTAAAGCCCGCTTCTTTATAAATATTGATAATTCCATCCATATTTTCTGCCTCAGAGTTGTTTTTTGATTTCCGCCAGAATTCTTTCCAGAATCTCCTCTGAGGTTCCTTCCATGGAAAATCCGGCCGCTCTGGCATGACCGCCGCCGCCAAATCCCATCGCAATCCCGGCTGCATCCACAAGTCCGTTAGAACGGGTGCTGACCTTATAGACACCGTCCTCTGTTTCATATAAAAACACGGCGATTTCCACTCCCTTTGTTACCCGCAGCTGATTGACAATGCCATCCAAATGTTTCGGCAGTACATGATACTGCTTCATATCTTCTGCTGTAATTACACTTGCGATCACTTTATCCTCCAGATAGCGCTTACTTTTCACCAGAGCTTTTCCCAAAATCTGATTCTGTTCAAATGTTTTTTTGTAAAATGTTTCATCTACAATCCTGGAGTAGTCAATTCCCGTTTCCATAAGCACACCGGCAATTTCCATTGTTTTCGCTGAAGTACAGGAATACTGAAACACGCCAGTATCATGCACAATACCTACATAAATACACTCTGCAATTTCTTTTGTAATATTTTCTTTTCCGATTAATGTAAATACCAGCTCTG
>CANODN010000082.1 GCA_947564765.1 uncultured Roseburia sp.
TCCTTTCCAGATTACTTTAAAACAGAACTTATAAAAATTTTATTCTATTATATAATGCAATTTAAATAATGTAAATGTTTTGTTATAAAATAATTTGCATATTCTTTTTCTTGTTTAACATGGAAGAAAGACAGACTAAGACATGGTCCGGGAACGGGAAACTTCATTGAAAAAAGCAGAAGATATGTTATAATGAAACGGGATTGTGAAAAAGCGGAATTTGCAGAATAAAGGGGTGAATACATGGGCAGAACGATACATCTGCTGTTATTGACAGTGATCCTGCTGGCGTCTGGCTGCGGAAGGGAGAAATATCCGGTTTCCGAAGTCATTTTGGAAGACAGATATGCTCTGGAGGGAGCAGAGAATATGGAATTTGTTTTTTCAAAGGACAGTACGTTAGTTGTTCGGCAGCGGGGCATTTATGAATTGAGTGAGAATGCATCAGGAGAAGCAATGGTAAGGATCTGTCTGGATGACATTGACAGGGAATTGCCGGAAGATTATAATTTTACCGAATATCTGATAAAAGAGGAAGAAAAGCACATTGCACTGACTTATACGTCAGAGGAATTTGATATGGAATCCAGCCCCATGCAGCTGTATCTGCTGGAGGGAGACGATGGACTGCGGTCAGATGAATTGTTTGACGGTGCATATCAGATTGGAGAAGATGGCGACAGCTATCGGTATATTTTTGAAAAAAACGCAAATATAACGATGCAGATTACGGAGCATTACTATGCGGACAGTAATCATATGATTCTGGTGGACCATGCAGGAAGTACAGAGTATCTGTATGAGATATCAGATGAGGGACTGATCCTGAAGAATATGAACGAAGAGGTGATTTTGACTCTGATCAAAGAAACAGAGACAGATCAATAACTATGAGATGTTCCGTAAACAGCAGAAATCAAACAACATAACAGAGAGGTGGAAGGCAGATGTTAGGAATTATCGGTGCCATGGATACGGAAGTGGCAAAATTAAAAGAAATGATGGAAGATGTGAAAATCACAAAAGCGGCGTCTATGGAGTTTTACGAAGGGAAATTAAACGGAGCCCAAGCTGTTGTAGTCCGGGCAGGCGTCGGCAAGGTAAATGCGGCTTGCTGTACACAGGCTTTGATTGATCATTTTCCGGTAAGCTGTGTGATCAACACCGGAATTGCCGGATCTCTGCGGGCAGAGATTGATATCGGGGATGTTGTGCTTGCAACGGATGCCATAGAGCATGATATGGATGTGGCGGGGCTTGGTTATGCGCCGGGAATCATACCGGATATGGATGTGGAATCCTTTGCGGCGGATGCAAAGTTGCGTGAGATTGCAAAGGAGAGCTGTGAGAAGGTTAACCCGGATATCCATGTTTACGAAGGGCGTGTGGTAACAGGGGATGAGTTTGTTTCCAGCAGGGAGAAGAAAGCATGGCTGACAGAAACTTTTGGCGGATACTGCACAGAAATGGAAGGAGCGGCAATTGCACATGCGGCGTATTTGAACCAAATTCCGTTTTTGATTGTACGTGCAATTTCCGACAAGGCAGATGACAGTGCGCAAATGGATTATCCAACGTTTGAAGCAAAGGCAATTGAGCATTCCGTTCGTTTAATTGTAGAAATGGCAGGGAGGTTAGCGTAATATGAAAAAAATAGCAAGCTTTACCGTAAATCATTTAACACTGCTGCCGGGTGTATATGTTTCCCGTAAGGATCATATCGGGGCAGAAGTAGTGACAACATTTGACATACGTATGACAAGGCCGAATTTTGAACCGGTGATGAATACGGCGGAGGTACATACGATAGAACATCTGGGAGCGACGTTTCTCAGAAATCATAAAGAATTTGAAGACAAAATCGTATATTTCGGGCCTATGGGCTGTAGGACCGGTTTTTATCTGATTCTTGCAGGAGATTATGAATCGAAGGATATTGTGGAGCTGTTACGGGAAATGTTTGTATTTATCCGGGATTTTAAGGATGAGGTTCCGGGAGCGGCTGCAAGGGACTGCGGCAATTATCTGGATATGAATCTTCCTATGGCAAATTATCTGGCAAAGAAATATTACGAAGAGGTTCTTTGTCAGATCAGTGAGGAACGATTGAATTATCCGGATTAAGGAGTTTTATGCCGTTTGGCAGGACAGGAGGAAAAATGCTTACAGCAGGAATAACAGGACATACAGAAATTACCGTGGCAAAAGACCATACTGCTATTGTCCGCAAAAGCGGAACGTTAGAGGTGTTTGCAACGCCTGCTATGATCGAATTAATAGAAGAGACAGCATGGAAAAGCGTTGCAGATGAATTAGAAGAAGGCTGTGCAACGGTTGGCACAGCCCTGAATATCAAACATCTCTCTGCCACTCCGGTGGGCATGAAGGTGATCTGTGAGACCAGGCTTAAAGAGGTAGATGGCAGAAGGCTTGTATTTGAAGTGGAAGTCATGGACGAAGCAGGAAAAGCCGGCGAGGGCATTCATGAGAGGTTTATCATCCAATCGGAAAAGTTTCAAAAGAAGGCAGATGATAAGTTTCAATTATCTTCTTTGGCCCAGTAAAAAGACGAAGCAACTGCTTTTTTCCATAGTTTTTGCTTTGCGGTACGGTCTTTTTGAGAAATCTCCGGCAGAAAGATACGGTCGTTGTTTTGGTTTTTGCGGAGAGCTTCTTTGTCCGGCCAATAGCCCGTGGCAAGTCCGGCAAGATAGGCCGCACCCAAAGCTGTCGTTTCGACGCAGGCAGGTCTTTGGACCGGTGCGTCTATGATATCGGCCTGCATCTGCATAAGCAGATTGTTGGCGCTTGCGCCTCCGTCAACTTTGAGGGCGGAAAACTGCAGATTTGCCTCCGTTTTCATGGCCTCTAAGACATCGTTGACCTGGAATGCTATGGATTCTAATGTGGCACGAATAATATGATATTTATTGACACCGCGGCTTAAGCCTACGATGGTACCCCTTGCATACTGATCCCAGTATGGAGCGCCAAGTCCCGTAAAGGCAGGTACCACAAAGCAGCCGCCGGTGTCTTTTACTTTTCTTGCCATATATTCGGAATCTGATGCGGAATCAATCAGCTTCAGTTCATCCCGAAGCCATTGGATCGCAGCTCCTGCAATGAAGATGGAACCCTCCAGTGCATAGGTGACCTCTCCGTCAAGGCCCCATGCAATTGTCGTGACAAGTCCGTTTTTGGAAAATACGGGCGTTTTTCCGGTGTTGAGCAGCAGAAAGCATCCGGTTCCGTAGGTGTTCTTGGCTTCGCCTGCCGTAAAGCAGGTCTGTCCGAAAAGGGCTGCCTGCTGGTCGCCTGCTGCTCCGGCAATGGGAATCGGACTGCCGAAATAAGAAGGATCGGCAGTTCCATAAACACAGCTTGAGGGTTTCGGGATGGGAAGCATGGATTTTGGAATGTCCAATTCCTCTAAAATTTCATCATCCCATGTTAGTGTATGAATATTAAATAACATTGTTCTGGAAGCGTTGGAATAGTCGGTTACATGGACCTGTCCTTTTGTCAGCTTCCAGATCAGCCAGGTTTCTACGGTTCCAAAGAGAAGGTCGCCCCGCAGGGCTTTTTCTCTGGCGCCTTCTACATGATCTAAGATCCACTTGATTTTTGAGGCAGAAAAATAAGCGTCAATGACAAGTCCTGTCTTTTGCCGGAATAACTCAGTTAACCCTTTTTCTTTTAGCGAATCACAATATTGCGAGGTTCTGCGGCATTGCCATACGATAGCATGATAAACGGGTGAGCCGGTATGCCTGTCCCATACAATTGCAGTTTCACGTTGATTCGTAATTCCTATGGCAGTAATGTCTGCAGCAGAGGCGTTAATATTTGCCATTGCAGTCCGGGCAGCGTCCAATTGTGAGGAAAAGATTTCATCGGCATCATGTTCCACCCATCCGGGGTTCGGAAATATCTGCGTAAACTCTTTTTGAGCAATACTGCACAGTTCTCCCTGCTCATTAAATAAAATACAGCGGTTGCTTGTTGTTCCGGCATCCAGAGCCATGATATATTTGGGCATAAAATTCCTCCCTTTCGTGTTTGTTATATGATTTACATTACTAAAAGCAGAGGGGAAATGCAAGGATTAGTTGCGTCGGAGGGCGCAATCCACTAATTTCATATTGACATACTAGGTAAAAGGAATTAATATAAAAGATAAGCAAAATAAATGTCAGGAGGTATTCAGAAAATATGAAGATTTCGACAAAAGGACGGTATGCACTTCGGCTGATGTTAGATATTGCCATGAATGATGCCACAGAGCCGGTCCGCTTGAAGGATACGGCGCAGAGACAGTCTATATCTGTTAAATATTTGGAGCAGATCATTTCATTGCTTGTCCGTGCCGGATATGTAAAAAGTATTCGGGGGCCGCAGGGAGGATATCGTCTGGTGAAAAAACCTTCTGAATATACGGTAGGTATGATTCTGCGGCAGGTAGAGGGAAACATGGTTCCGGTGGCATGCCTGGAAAACGATGATGTGGATTGTGAACGGCAGAGCGAATGTGTAACAATCCGGATATGGAGGGAACTGGATGCGGCAATCCGCTGTGTTTTGGATAAATATACACTGGCAGATTTGGTTCTCTGGCAGGAAGAGCTGGGAAATGAATATGTGATCTAGTGTGGGACTTTTTACTGTTTTAAAAATGTTTCTGTTTTTTCCCTGAAAATTTTTGTAAAAAATTTTACGACAATGCCGGTAAGGAATGCACTGATAATGGTTCCTTCTCTTGTTCCCACAACTTTTCCATGAAAGAAGATAAGAGATAATAAAATAGACAATACGACATTGAATACATCAAATCCAATCTTTACATCTCCAAAATTTTTCTTTGTTTTATCGGAAACAGCTTTCACAAAGGCCTCTCCGGAATTCATGATCACATTGGCAATGACGGAGAGGGAGATACCAAATCCCAGAATTATAATTCCGCATACGACAAAAAGCAAACGTACGGCATAGTGCTCTATAGGAAAGAAGGATACGCACCACATACCAAAATCCGTAAAATAGCCAAACAGAAATGACAGCGGGACCTGTAACAGCTGTATCATTTGAAATTCTCTGCGAAGTATCAGAATCTGTCCGAGAATCAAAACACAGTTCCAGAAAATAAGCCAGGAACCCAGCGAAAGAACGGTGAATCTCAAGCTGAGTACATTGGCAACGGAGGAGATTGGCGATACGCCCAGTTCCCCGTGTTTTGTCACAGCAACGCCCAGTGCGGCAAAGAAAAGGCTGATAATAAATAAAAGGTATCTTTTTGTAAGTTCTCGTTTATTCATAGTGTGCTATCTCCTGTCTTATGTATTTTCATACCTTGCATATATGCCTGGGTATCTCAATATGTCACGCTCTATGGGCGTGGCCTTTTTCTGTATATAATTGTATATTTTTGCATAAAGAAAGTCAAAAAAATTTTTAACACTTGACAAGTACAGAGAAAAGAGATATAGTATATACAATTCCTAGTAAACAAGTAGTAAATATAGGAAATTGAAGTCAGACAGACGGAAAGCGAGGAGAACAAGATGGCAGGAATTTACCAGGGAACGTTGGGACTGATCGGCAGTACACCGCTAGTAGAGGCAGGAAATATGGAAAAAGCCTACGGGTTAAAAGCGCGGCTTCTTTTTAAACTGGAGTACTTTAATCCGGCCGGAAGCGTAAAAGACAGGATTGCAAAGGCAATGATCGAGGATGCAGAAGAGAAGGGACTGTTAAAGAAGGGTTCTGTGATTATTGAACCAACCTCCGGCAATACCGGAATCGGCCTTGCATCCATTGCAGCTGCAAAAGGATACCGGATTATTTTGACTATGCCGGAGACGATGAGTGTAGAGAGAAGAAATATTTTAAAGGCATATGGAGCTGAAATTGTGCTGACAGACGGAACAAAAGGGATGAAGGGAGCAATCGCAAAGGCGGAAGCGCTTGCGAAAGAGCTTCCGGACAGCTTTATTCCCGGACAGTTTGTAAATCCTGCCAATCCGAAGATACACAGAGAAACAACAGGGCCGGAAATCTGGAAGGATACAGATGGTGCAGTAGATATCCTTGTAGCAGGTGTCGGTACCGGTGGGACGATAACAGGGACCGGAGAATATTTAAAAGCAAAAAAGCCGGAGGTAAAAGTGATCGCAGTAGAACCATCGGCATCTCCCGTATTGTCTCAGGGAAAAGGCGGTCCTCATAAAATTCAGGGAATCGGTGCCGGTTTTGTACCGGAGGTGTTGAATACGGAATTGTATGACGAAGTATTTCCTGTGGATAATGAAGCGGCATTTGAAATTTCAAAAGAGATAGCCAGAAAAGAAGGAATCCTGGTGGGGATATCCTCCGGTGCGGCCGCGTATGCAGCGATTGAGCTGGCAAAGAAGCTGGAATATGAAGGAAAGACAATTGTTGCAATTTTACCGGACAGCGGTGATCGTTATTATTCCACGCCATTATTTACCGAGTAGAAGAGAATGAGGAGGAGCATTATGAGTAAGAAATTAAGCAGAGCAGAGAGAAATTTGAAATTTGAAACATTACAGTTACATGCAGGACAGGAGCAGCCAGATCCGGTGACAGATGCGAGAGCCGTTCCGATTTATCAGACATCTTCTTATGTATTTCATAATTCGGATCATGCGGCAGCCAGGTTTGGACTTGCAGATGCGGGAAATATATACGGCAGACTGACAAATCCCACAGAGGATGTGTTTGAACAGAGAATCGCAGCGTTAGAGGGCGGTGTGGCAGCGCTTGCCGTGGCTTCCGGTGCGGCGGCAGTTACCTATACCATTCAGAATCTGGCACAGAATGGCGATCATATTGTAGCGGCCAAAAATATTTATGGCGGAACCTATAATCTTCTGGCCCATACACTGCCGGAATACGGGATTACGGCCACGTTTACAGAGCCTGATCCAAATGCTTTGGAAGAGGCGATTCAGGAAAATACGAAAGCGCTTTATATTGAGACCCTGGGAAATCCGAATTCAGATGTGGCAGATATTGAAGCCGTTGCCAAAATAGCCCATGCCCACAAAATTCCTCTTGTGGTAGACAGTACCTTTGCAACGCCGTATCTGGTTCGTCCTATTGAATATGGAGCGGACATCGTAATTCATTCTGCAACAAAATTTATTGGAGGACATGGAACCACCATTGGAGGTGTCATTGTAGACAGCGGCAAATTCGACTGGGAGGCAAGCGGCAAATTCCCGTCACTGACCGAACCGAACCCAAGCTATCATGGCATCAGTTTTACAAAAGCAGCAGGTGCAGCGGCGTTTGTAACGAAGATCCGTGCTATTCTTTTAAGAGATACCGGGGCAACGCTTTCCCCCTTCCATGCATTTTTCTTTTTGCAAGGCCTTGAGACATTATCCCTTCGTGTGGAACGCCATGTGGAGAATGCATTAAAGGTAGTGGAATATTTAAAGAATCATCCTCAGGTTGAGGCAGTGCATCATCCGTCTGTTTCAACAGATTCAAAGCAGCAGGAATTATATAAAAAGTATTTTCCAAAAGGCGGCGGTTCCATCTTTACCTTTGAGATCAAGGGGGACGATAGAAAAGCGAAGGATTTTATAGATAATCTGGAGATTTTCTCCCTTTTGGCAAATGTAGCAGATGTGAAGTCTCTGGTTATTCACCCGGCGTCTACGACACATTCCCAGTTAAATGAAGAAGAGCTGGCGGAGCAGGGAATTAAAGCCAATACCATTCGTTTGTCTATAGGAACTGAAAATATTGACGATATTATCCAGGATTTGGAAGAGGCGTTTCAAGCAGTGGAATAAAATCAGTGAACAATAAAAAAGAAGTCCTTCGGCTGTCATAAGACAGGCGGGGACTTTTTCTTCTGCGGTTTAGAAGTGCTTTTTAGGTACAAAAAAAGCGGGTGATGGGAATCGAACCCACGTATCCAGCTTGGAAGGCTGGTGT
>CANODN010000083.1 GCA_947564765.1 uncultured Roseburia sp.
ATGAATTATTAAAAATATTGTACCAACAAAAAAAGAACCCAAATATAGCAAGTTTGATACATTCAAATTTTTCCAAACCGCTTGCATTATTCCGCGGTCTGGTGTATAGTAATTTAAAATTTCATAAGAAACGGGGAGCTTGTAGTACAGGCTGAGAGGAAGGTATGACCTTCGACCCATTACCTGATTTGGATAATGCCAACGTAGGGATACTTATACTGCAAATATTTTGGAAGCTATCAAATCGGTAGCTTCTTTTTTATTTCCGCAGGCAGCAAGCCATGCAGCCGCACCGGTGCGGATATCCGGCGGCTGCCGCGAAGGTTAAACACAAAGAGCACAAAAAAACAATAACAGGAACAGGAGGATGCATATGGTAACAATCAACGGAAGCCCCATCAACGCCGACGGGAAGACAGTTTCTGAATATCTGGCAGACGCAGGCTATGATCTTGGACAAGTCGCCGTAGAACGAAACGGAACGATCGTTCCAAAGGCGCAATATGGCAAAACAGCATTAACAGCCGGCGATGTAATAGAAGTCGTCAACTTTGTAGGAGGTGGCTGAATGAATCCGATCCCCGATGAGGCGGCGTTATCTGCGGCATTAGCAGCAAGATGCCCAAAGCATTTACAGGAAAAATTCCACAACAGTACCATTGCCGTATGCGGCCTTGGAGGTCTTGGCTCCAACATTGCCGTTTCCCTTGCAAGAGCCGGCATCGGAACTCTGATCTTAATCGACTTTGACCGGGTGGATATTTCCAATCTCCACCGCCAGCAGTACAAAGCATCCCAGATCGGCATGTACAAAACAGAAGCCCTGACTGCCAATCTGAAGGAAATTTCTCCTTACCTGAATATCATCCCTCATACGGTAAAAATCCGGGAAGCAAATCTTTCTATGCTGCTTTCCGATGCGGATATCATCTGCGAGGCCTTTGATCAGGCCGAAATGAAGGCTATGCTGGTTAACGGCGTGCTGGAAGAGCTGCCGGATGCTTATCTGATCGCCGCTTCGGGAATGGCAGGATTCGGTTCTGCAAATGAGATCAAAACCAGAAAAATTTCAAATCACTTTTATCTCTGCGGAGACGAAAAAAGCGACATTGCAGATACACCGGGCCTTGTATCCTCCCGCGTTATGGTATGCGCCGCACATCAGGCGCACATGGCCCTTCGTATTCTCGCAGAAAAATTTGACTGTTAATACCTTTATGCGTGGCAAAGCACGCAAGAAAGAAGAAACACCCTCCGGGTATACCTCTATGCGTGGCAAAGCACGCAAGAAAGAAGAAACACCCTCCGGGTATACCTTTATGCGTGGTAAACCACGCAAAAAAGAAGAAAGAAGGTTTTCACTATGCAAAATGAAGATACCCTTATCATTGGAGGCCGTGAATTTCACTCCCGTTTTATTCTCGGCTCCGGCAAGTATTCTCTGAATTTAATTGAAGCCGCAGTAAAGGATGCGGGAGCGGAAATGATTACCCTCGCTGTCCGCAGAGCCAACACGAAGGAGCAGGAAAATATTATGGATTATATCCCCAAAGGTGTTACACTGCTCCCCAACACCTCCGGCGCAAGAAACGCCGAAGAGGCCGTTCGGATTGCCAGACTTGCCAGGGAGCTTGGTTGCGGTGACTTTGTCAAAATCGAAATCATGAGAGACTCCAAATACCTGCTGCCGGACAACGAAGAAACCATCCGGGCTACTGAAATTCTTGCAAAAGAAGGATTTGTTGTCATGCCCTATATGTATCCGGACTTAAATACCGCAAGAGATCTGGCAGACGCCGGGGCTGCGGCCGTTATGCCTCTGGCTTCTCCCATAGGTTCCAACAAGGGTCTTGCAACCCGTGATTTTATTCAGATTCTGATTGATGAAATCGATCTTCCCATTATCGTGGACGCAGGCATCGGCAAACCCTCACAGGCCTGTGAAGCCATGGAAATGGGCGCTGCCGCTATTATGGCCAATACGGCTCTTGCAACAGCAGGAAATCTACCGCTGATGGCCTCGGCCTTCCGACGGGCTATTGAAGCTGGAAGACTGGCCTATCTCTCGGGCCTTGGCAGAGTGCTCCCCAGAGGCGCCTCCGCCTCCGATCCTCTGACCGGGTTTTTGCATTAGGAGGTTTCTCATGGAAAATCAATTTTTTGTGGATTCAAAACATTTGTCGGCTCAGGCGTTGGAGAGAAAGCATCGTCTGGAAACAGAGCCTTCTTTTCGCAGCAACCACATGGAATACCTGCCGGATATGGAACAGATCTCCTCTGACATCCGTTCAAGGGTTCTGTCCCAAATGAACGCTTACGATTATTCGGGTTATACCAAAGAGGACGTAAAAGCCGCACTGGGTCATGAGACCTGCTCTGTGGAAGATTTCAAGGCGCTTTTATCTCCGGCCGCAGAGCCTTATCTGGAGGAAATGGCAGAGCGGGCAAGACTGGAAACCGGCAGACACTTCGGAAATACCGTCTATCTGTTTACGCCTCTGTATATAGCCAATTACTGTGAAAATTACTGCGTCTACTGCGGTTTTAACTGCTATAACCATATTCACCGGATGATCTTAACACCGGAGCAGATGGAACATGAAATGAAAATCATTGCAGACAGCGGTATGGAAGAAATTTTAATCTTAACCGGGGAAAGCCGTGCCAAAAGCGATGTGCATTACATCGGCGAGGCCTGCAAGCTGGCGCGGAACTATTTCCGTATGGTAGGACTGGAAATTTATCCTTTAAATACAAACGAATACCGTTATCTCCATAACTGCGGCGCAGACTATGTTACGGTATTTCAGGAAACCTATGATACGGACAAATACGAAACACTGCATCTGGCCGGTCACAAACGGGTATGGCCTTACCGGTTTGACGCCCAGGAAAGAGCCCTTATGGGAGGTATGCGGGGCGTGGCCTTTTCTGCACTGTTAGGCCTTTCTGATTTCCGTAAGGACGCCCTTGCTACTGCCCTCCACGCTTATTATCTGCAGAAAAAATATCCCCACGCGGAAATCTCGTTATCCTGTCCGAGACTGCGTCCGATCATTCATAACCAAACGATCCAGCCTCTGGATGTGGGGGAAAAACAGCTTTGCCAGATCATCTGCGCTTACCGCATATTTCTCCCCTTTGCGGGAATTACCGTATCCTCCAGAGAAAGCGCTTCCTTTCGAAACGGCATTGTCAAAATCGCCGCTACAAAAATTTCCGCCGGGGTATCCACCGGAATCGGAGATCATGAAAGCAAATATACGGGAAAGGAGAAGGATACGGTGCAGGGCGACGAACAATTTGAAATTGACGACAGCCGCAGTCTTGACGTCATGTATCAGGATATTGCCAAAGAGGGCCTGCAGCCTGTCCTAAACGATTATCTGTATGTCTGATCTCATATGCGTCACAAACCGAAAGCTCTGCAAAGGCGACTTTCTGGAACGAATCGAAAAAATTGCCGGGCATCATCCGAAGGGCATCCTTTTAAGAGAAAAAGATCTGTCTCCTTTGGCCTATGCACAGCTTGCCGAAAAAGTGCTTGCCATTTGCAGAAAGCACCATACCTTGTGTATTCTGCACAATTTTATCGAAATCGCGCAACAGGAAAGAGCCGAGGCAATCCATTTGCCGCTTCCTGTTTTGCGGAATATGACAAAACGGCAGAAGCAGTCTTTTACAATCATCGGCGCCTCCTGTCATTCTCTCACGGAAGCCAAAGAAGCCGAACTGCTTGGATGTACCTATATCACGGCCGGACATATTTTTGAAACCGGCTGCAAACAGGGACTGCCCGGACGGGGCCTGTCTTTCCTTTCGGAAATCTGCAGCCGCAGCTCCATTCCGGTTTATGCCATTGGCGGAATCCATAAGGAAAACATAGCTGCCATCCGCAGCGCCGGGGCCAAAGGAGCCTGCGTTATGAGCGGAATCATGGAGTGTCAAGACATTTCTGCTTATCTGAAAAATTTTGAGAAAAACGGTGAAAAAAATGAAATTTAAAAAACAACATCTGCTTTTATACGCAGTGACCGACCGCACATGGACAGGAAAGCAAACGCTGCCGGAGCAAATTGAAGCCGCATTACAGGGCGGCGCAACCATGATTCAGCTTCGGGAAAAAAATCTGGATGAGGAATCTTTTATCAATGAAGCCATTACAATCCGGAAGCTATGCCATGCTTACAACGTTCCCCTGATCATAAACGACAATTTAAATGTTGCCATTAAAAGCAAAGCCGACGGCATACACGTAGGCATCGAAGATATGCCGGTGGAGGAAATACGAAAGCTGACCGGTAAAGATTTTATCATCGGTGCAACTGCCAAGACCATAGCACAGGCCAAAGCCGCAGAAGCTGCCGGCGCCGATTATCTGGGTGTGGGAGCCGTATTTCCCTCTCCCACCAAGAAAAATGCCATCCGCATTACAAAAGAACAGCTTCGGGCGATCTGTGGCTCCGTTTCTATTCCTGCCGTTGCCATAGGCGGCATTGAAGCGTCTAATCTCGAGGAGCTTTCCTACTGCGGCATTTGCGGCGCTGCTGTTGTATCGGCTGTTTTCGCCGCGGAAAACATCCGGTCCGAAACTGCGGAATTAAAAGAAAAAATCAACCGGATCATACAAAAACCAACGGTAAAAACCGCATTGACGATAGCCGGAAGCGATTCCTCCGGAGGAGCCGGTATTCAGGCAGATATCAAAACAATGACCTTAAACGGCGTATATGCCATGAGTGTCATTACTGCTCTGACTGCCCAGAACACGACAGGCGTATCGGGCATTTTGGAAGTAACGCCGGCATTTATAGAACAGCAGCTAGACGCCGTATTCCGGGATATTTTTCCGGACGCCGTAAAAATCGGTATGGTTTCTTCTGCTTCCTCTATGGAAGTAATTGCAGATAAGCTAAACGAATACAAACCAAAACACATTGTGTTAGATCCCGTTATGGCAGCTACCAGCGGTGCAAGACTGATCCATGAAGATGCTGTTGCCGCATTGAAAAACAGACTGCTTCCCCTTGCCGATCTGCTTACTCCAAATATACCGGAAGCAGAAATCCTGTCCGGCCTTTCCATACGGTGCAAAGAAGATACGATCCGCGCTGCAAAGCAGATACATGAAGCCTATGGCTGCGCCGTTTTATGCAAAGGCGGCCACAGCCGTGACGATGCAGACGATTTGCTGTATCAGGAGGGAATCTGCCGCTGGTTTTACGGAAAACAGATCCATACACAAAACACCCACGGAACCGGTTGCACGCTTTCCAGCGCCATTGCCTCCAACCTGGCAAAATGCTTTGACCTTGTAACCGCAATCGAGCGGGCAAAAGACTATATTTCCTGTGCTTTGGCCCAAAGTCCTGATATCGGAAAAGGGAACGGACCGCTCTGGCATGCATTTGATCTGAACAGCCGCTTCGGGGAAAACGCACAAAAACAAAGATAATGATAGGAGAAGGAAAATATGAATCCATATAAAACACAAATGGAGGCTGCAAAAAAAGGCATCCTCACACCCCAAATGGAACTCGTCGCAAAAAAAGAATCGATAGCACCGGAAAAGCTGCGGGAATCAGTAGCCGCCGGTACGATTGCCATTCCCTGCAATATCAACCATACCTCCATTTCTCCGGAAGGAATCGGCATGGGGCTTCGTACCAAAATTAATGTCAATCTGGGCATTTCCGGAGACTGCAAAAATTATGAAACAGAAATGCAAAAGGTGGATCTGGCTCTTAAGTTCGGCGCCGAAGCTATTATGGATTTGAGCAATTACGGCAAAACAAATACCTTTCGCAACGAACTGATTCAAAAATCTCCGGCAATGATCGGAACGGTTCCCATGTATGATGCCATCGGATATCTGGAAAAAGATCTCCTGGATATCACAGCAAAGGATTTTCTTCAGGTAATAGAAGCTCATGCAAAAGACGGCGTCGATTTTATGACAATTCACGCCGGAATCAATCGCCATGCCGTGGAAGCTTTTATGCGGGAAAAACGCAGAATGAATATTGTATCCAGAGGCGGTTCTCTTCTGTTTGCCTGGATGCAGATGACGGGAAATGAAAATCCCTTCTATGAATACTATGACGAAGTTCTGGAGATTTTACGAGAATATGATGTGACCATCAGTCTTGGGGATGCTTTGCGCCCCGGCTGTATTGATGATTCCACGGACGCCGGACAGATCAGCGAATTAGTAGAACTTGGCAATTTGACAAAACGGGCATGGGAAAAGGATGTTGCCGTTATGGTAGAAGGCCCAGGGCATATGGCTATGAATGAAATCGAAGCGAATATGAAGCTGCAGAAACGCCTCTGCCACAATGCTCCTTTCTATGTACTCGGTCCCATTGTGACCGACATTGCTCCGGGATACGATCACATTACTTCTGCCATCGGCGGAGCCATTGCAGCTGCAAGCGGCGCTGATTTTCTTTGCTATGTTACCCCGGCAGAACATCTGCGCCTGCCGGATTTAAGCGACGTCAAAGAGGGCGTTATTGCCAGCCGAATCGCTGCCCACGCCGCTGATATCGCCAAAGGAATAAAAGGTGCAAGAGAAGCCGACAATGCCATGTCTTCAGCCCGGTATAACACCGACTGGGATACCATGTTTCGCCTTGCCCTTGACAGAGACAAGGCACAGGCATATTTTGAAAGCACGCCGCCCACAGACCGCCACACCTGTTCTATGTGCGGAAAGATGTGCGCGGTTCGAACTACCAGACTTATTTTAGAAGGCGAAAAAGTAGATTTTTCAGCCATGTGACGGCAAATCCGTATCCCCAGACACACATTGGGAGAAGACACACGCAATAGGGCAGGGTATACTGCCCTTTTGCTTCCCAGAATATATGAAACAAAAATCCTCCGATAAAAATCACCGGCAGAAGCAATTCCGGAATCGTCACTTTTTTCCATTTTCCCATCACAAAAAGCAGTGAAAAAAAGTATAAAAAGCTTTGAAAGAGATTACAGAAAAAAACATACAGCTCCGATAACCGTCCTCCTGCAAAAAACAAACTTGCAATCAGGCCCGGCACCTGTGTATTGGAAGTGCGGTTCTGCTGTATCCAAATACTCTCATACGTCGGTTCACTCCATTGTGAAGCAATCTTTTTTCCGATAAAACCGGCTGCATAGGCAGGATCTTCTTTCATAACATCCAGTCTTTCCTTCAGTTTTTTCTCACCCCGTCTTGCCGCTTCCTTTGGATCAAACTCACTGTTCAAAAAAATCCGGTCATGGGACCCGTTCCACCAGCCGGGGGCAGAGGGACTCTCCTGCAACCCCATGGTAACAAACAAAATCGAAGGAATTCCTCCATCGGAATGGATTCCCGTCAAATGCTCTGTAAATCCGGTTACGGCACGGGAAGATATCACAATGGAAAGAATCAATGCCGCTGTGACTGCAAGATGCCGCAGATTGATTTTTTTGATAAAATCATAAAGCAATATTGCCGCAAACCCCACTGCAAAAATCAGATAATTGCCTTTGATCAGCTTTGCAGATACAATACAGAGTATACAGACAACGGCATTTCGAACCTTTCCGGATTCCAGATACTTCATCAGCTGTATACACGCTTCCAACGCCAGAAAAAGTCCCGGCAGAGTTCCATATACAAAGGTGACATAAAACAAAAAGGGTACAAAGAAAACAGAGATCAGATAAAATCCGGTTCCCGGAATTTCTCCGGAAAGCGTTTGATAGATCTTTTTCAGAAGAATCAATATCCCGATAATAAAAATACAGTTCATTCCCTGGCAGACAAAAACAAAGGCGTCTCCGAATATCCCGTATAAAACCGCAAATATGTATGCCAGCGGTATCTGATGCGGCTGATTGTAAAGATATCCGCC
>CANODN010000084.1 GCA_947564765.1 uncultured Roseburia sp.
AAGCGGAAGGTCAGGCAGAGGCGATTCTTAAGATTCAGCAGGCAAATGCAGACGGTCTTCGTTTCTTAAAGGAAGCAGCTCCCGATTCCGGTGTATTGCAGCTGAAGAGTCTGGAAGCATTTGCAAAAGCCGCAGACGGCAAGGCAACCAAGATCATTATTCCTTCCGAGATTCAGGGCATTGCAGGACTTGCAAAGTCACTGACAGAGATTGCAAAGGAGGATAATTAAGGAGATCAGGCTTTTAGTCTGATCTTTCTTCTATAAAAAACAGATTGGCTTTATTATGACTATAACAGGAGGTTGAAGAAGATGAATTTAAAAGGACGTCATTTTTTAAAGCTGGCAGATTATACGCCGGAGGAAATTTTATATCTGATTGATCTGGCGGAGAAGCTGAAAAATCAAAAGAAGCAGGGAATTTCCCATGCGCATCTGGCAGGAAAGAATATTGCGCTGATTTTTGAAAAAACAAGTACGAGGACACGCTGTTCCTTTGAGGTGGCGGCCCATGATCTTGGGATGCAGGTGACGTATCTGGACCCTTCCGCTTCCCAGATCGGAAAAAAAGAAAGTATCCGGGATACGGCACGGGTTCTTGGCAGGATGTTTGACGGAATTGAATACAGAGGATATGGACAGGAAATTGTAGAAGAGCTGGCCAGGTATGCAGGCGTTCCGGTATGGAACGGGCTGACCAATGAATTTCATCCGACGCAGATGTTAGCGGACATGCTGACGGTACGGGAGCATTTCGGACGGTTAAAGGGCATCAAATTTGTCTATATGGGAGACGCCCGTTATAATATGGGAAATTCTCTCATGGTAGTTTGCGCAAAGCTGGGGATGGATTTTACAGCCTGTACGGCGAAAGCCTATTTTCCGGAACAAAAGCTGGTTGATTACTGTCGGAATGTTGCGAAGGAAACGGGAGCATCGATTACATTGAGTGAGGATGTGGAGTCGTCTGTAAAGAATGCAGATGTCATTTATACGGATGTATGGGTATCCATGGGAGAACCGGATGAGGTTTGGGAAGCCCGGATCAAAGAGCTGTTACCCTATCAGGTGAACGGAAAAGTGATGCGGCAGGCCGGTGAAAAAGCTGTCTTTATGCATTGCCTTCCGGCGTTTCATGATCTGAATACGGCGATCGGAAGAGATGTATATGAGAAGTTCGGCTTGAAGGAAATCGAAGTAACAGACGAAGTGTTTGAAGGACCGCAGTCGGTGGTATTCGACGAAGCGGAAAACCGTATGCATACCATTAAGGCAGTAATGCTGGCAACATTAGGGGAGTAATCAGATTGAAAGCAGAAATATTGCAAGCTCTGCGAAACACAAAGGGCTATGTTTCCGGGCAGGAATTATGTGAAAAACTGGGCGTTTCCAGGACTGCCGTATGGAAAGGAATGCAGAAATTAAAAGAAGAGGGATATGGGATTGAAGCAATTCCCAATAAGGGCTACCGCCTGATGGAATCGCCGGATGTTTTAAGCGCAGAGGAGCTGGAAAGCATTCGCCGTACTGCATGGGCAGGGAATACAATCGTATATTATGAGGTGACGGATTCCACCAATATACAGGCAAAGCGCTTGGCCGAAGAGGGGGCGCCTCATGGAACGCTAGTGATTGCAGAACGCCAGGAGGCCGGCAGAGGCCGAAGAGGCCGTGCATGGGAATCTGCAGAGCATGAAGGAATTTTTATGACAATTTTGTTAAGGCCGGAGTTTGAACCTCAGAAAGCTTCGATGCTTACGATCGTAGCGGCAATGGCGGTGACAAAGGCAATTCGAACGATGCTTACGGTTCCGGCAGAAATCAAATGGCCCAATGACATTATTTTAAACGGAAAAAAGATCTGCGGAATTTTAACGGAAATGGACACGGAAATTGATGCGATCAATTACGTTGTAATCGGGATCGGGATCAACGTTTCGAACCGGCAGTTTGGAAAGGAGGCCGCAGAGATTGCCACTTCCATTGCCATAGAAAGCGGTATGCAGATACATAGGGCAGAGCTGATCGAGACCGTGTGGGAGTGGTTTGAGGTTTATTATGACAGATTTTGTAAAGACGGCAGTCTGGAAGGAATCCAGGACGAGTACAATGTCTGGCTGGTAAATCAGGGAAAGCAGGTACGTATTTTAGATCCCAAAGAACCGTTTACCGGAGTTGCAAAGGGCATTACAAAAACAGGAGAGTTGATCGTAGAGACAGAGGAAGGAAGAAAGCAGGTATCCTCCGGAGAAGTATCTGTGCGGGGGATTTACGGGTATGTCTGAAGGAGGAGGAAATGCGAAAGCATCCCTCTATGTCCGAAAGACATGGACAAGGAGGAGGAAATGCAAAAGCAGGAAATTGTGTTGTGTGCAGCCAGCGCATATGAGCAGAAATTTTATTTGAATCAGATGTTTGAAGGAATTCCCCAGCGCGTAAAGGATGAATTAAAGATTATGTGCGTGCTTTTCACGGAAGATGTGGGAGGAATCCTGGAGCTGGTTTATGATGAAGAAGGAGAACTGGAATTTCGGACATCCTCTGATGAGGGAGATTATCTGTATGATGAGATCGGAAGCATCTTAAAGGTAAAAGAATTACAACGGGAAAAGTGGGAGCTTTTGGAGTCATTGCAGATGTTTTATAAAATTATTATTATGGGGGATTTGGAGGAGGATTAGGCATGTTACTGACAATTGATGTTGGAAATACAAATATAACCTTTGGCATTTTTGAAGGGAAAGTATTGATTACCACATTCCGTATGACCACAAAGCAGCTGCGGACATCGGATGAATACGGAGTTGCGATTTTAGATCTGCTGGAACGGAATCAGATTGCCGGAGCGGATGTAAAGCATGTGATTACGGCGTCGGTAGTACCGGATGTTATGCATTCTTTGAACAATGCAATTATTAAATATTTTGGAATTACGCCGATCATTGTGGGACCCGGGGTGAAAACCGGTATCCGGGTGGTAACAGAAAATCCGAAACAGATCGGAACAGACCGGATTGTAGATGCGGCAGGTGCATATGCGCTGTACGGCGGACCTGTTTTGGTACTGGATTTCGGAACGGCTACGACATATGATCTGGTGGATGCATCGGGAGCTTTTGTTGCAGGCGTAACGGCGCCGGGAATCCGTATCAGTGCAAAAGCATTGTGGGAGGATGCGGCAAAGCTGCCCAAAATCGAGATCCGGAAACCGGCCAGCATTCTGGCTCAGGAAACGATAAGCAGCATGCAGGCAGGTCTGGTATACGGACAGATCGGACAGACGGAGTATATTGTGCGGCAGATGATTGCAGAGTCAGGATACGGAGATGTGCAAGTCGTTGCCACCGGCGGATTGGGACGGATCATTGCAAATGAAACAGACTGCATTGATGTTTACGATCCGAACCTTACGTTATCCGGTCTGCGTCTGATCTTCGAAAAACAAAAGTAAAAGAAAAGGCCTGGAATCATGAAAGCATTACAAATCGGAAATGTTACATTAGAAAATAATCTTATACTGGCACCAATGGCAGGCGTTACAGACCTGCCATTTCGAGTTCTCTGCAAAGAGCAGGGGGCAGGTCTGATCTGTATGGAAATGGTAAGTGCAAAGGCCATTTTATATAAAAATAAAAATACAAAGGAGCTGCTGACCATAGATGAAAGGGAGCACCCGGTGTCTCTGCAGCTGTTTGGTTCCGATCCGGATATCATCAGTGAGATTGCAAAGGAGATTGAGGAGCTGCCCTTTGACATTCTGGATATTAATATGGGGTGTCCCGTGCCCAAAGTCGTCAATAACGGCGATGGTTCTGCCCTGATGAAAAATCCTCTTCTTGCCGGGCAGATCATCGAAAAAACAGCAAAAGCCATCCAAAAACCCGTAACCGTAAAAATCCGAAAAGGTTTTGACGATGGGCATATCAATGCGGTGGAAATGGCCCGCATTGCGCAGGAATCGGGAGCGGCAGCAGTCGCAGTTCACGGAAGGACCAGAGAGCAGTTTTATTCCGGAAAAGCAGATTGGGAGATTATCCGTCAGGTAAAAGAGGCAGTGAAAATCCCGGTGATCGGCAACGGTGATTTGGTTACCGGGGAGGACGTCAAACGGATGAAAGAACAGACCGGATGCGACGGATTTATGATTGCAAGAGGTGCCCAGGGTAATCCCTGGATTTTCCGTAACATCATTCACTATATGGAAACGGGAGAAGAAGGACATAAGCCTCCTATGGAGGAAATGATAAAAATGATGCTGCGGCATGCCAGGATGCTGATTGCATACAAAGGAGAACATACCGGAATCCGGGAAATGCGCAAGCATGCTGCATGGTATACAGGCGGATATCGAAATGCAGCAAAGCTCAGAGGGAAAATTAATGAGGTAGAGAGTTACCGGGAGCTTTCGGCATTATTTGAGGATGTACTTTCATATACTGAATAAAAGAGCCGTAACGATTCCGGCTTTAGCTTTATACAGAAAGCAGAAAGTCCGGATGAAATGCGGCAAAGTGTTATGCAGGGAGAAATTATGCACAGGCAGAGAGTGAACAGGTTAGCAGTATATGCAAGGAGATGGATTTATCATATTTTGATCCGGCGAAAGAGGCAGGAATATATCTGCGTGGATTTGGAAGAAGAGGAACCTTCAAACCCGTACCTGTTTCAGATGAGAGAGATCATAGAGCAGGTTTTGGAAAAAAGAAATATTTCATATGAGAAATTTGCACCTGTTATTATTGATGGGAAAGATTCTGAAGCGGCATTAATGGCGGCAGAGCTTTTGGCAGAGGATTTGAACCGTTTGACCATTATAACAGATCATCCTGCATATTTTGAGCGCTATGCGGACAATATGTATGAGGAAAGAGGCCTTTTGGTAGAAATTTTTCCGAAGGATCTGCCAAAGCTTGCAGATTTTTCTTCCGACGAATTGCGGGGAAATGTGATATTGGATTTTGAGAAGCCGAAGGAGGCCTCTTTTCAAATAAAATTTGGAAAAAAACTGTACATTCCGGTTTTTAAAAGACCATGGGAACCTGCCGGAAACCTTGACATTGCAGTGCCTATCGGGTATAATACAGTGATTGTCAAGGGCAATGAGGCGACAGAAAAGCTGCATTGTTCCGACAAACTTGAACGGGCTTTTTACGGAAATGAAATGATAGAATAGAAGAAGGGTAGAATCATATGGATAAGAAAAACATCTTAACGTATCAGGGACTCAAAAAATTGGAGGACGAATTACAGGAGCTGAAGTTAGTCAAGCGAAAAGAAGTGGCGCAGAAGATCAAAGAGGCCAGAGAGCAAGGCGATCTTTCAGAGAACGCAGAGTATGACGCGGCAAAGGACGAGCAGCGTGACATTGAAACACGTATCGAGGAAATCGAAAAAATCCTGAAAAATGCAGAGGTTGTCGTAGAAGAAGAGGTAGAGCTGGATAAGATCAGTATCGGTTGTACCGTTCGTATCCTGGATTGTGAATTTAACGAGGAATTGGAGTATAAGATTGTCGGCTCCACAGAAGCAAACAGTTTAAAAGGAAAGATTTCCAATGAATCTCCGGTAGGAAGAGCATTGATCGGTTCGAAGGTCGGAGATACCGTCAGAGTCGAGACGCAGGTGGGAGATTTAGAGTATAAAGTATTAGAGATTCAGCGTTCCATGTAGGAATGGCAGAGGAAAGGCCAAAGATACTCGTTTTCTGGTTTTGGCGCAGCGAGCGGGACATAGGAGGAAAAAATGGCAGGACAGAAAAATACACAGGAACAGGATATCAATCAGCTCTTGAAAATTCGCCGGGAAAAGCTGGCAGAGCTGCAGGAAAACGGGAAAGATCCGTTTCAGATTACAAAATTTGATGTGACACATCACAGTATGGATATCAAAGACAATTACGATGCATTGGAAGGTCAGACAGTTACAGTCGCAGGCCGTATGATGTTCAAACGCGTTATGGGAAAAGCTTCTTTCTGCAACATTCAGGATTTGGAAGACAATATCCAGGCATATGTGGCAAGAGATAATATCGGAGAAGATGCCTATAAGGATTTTAAGAAATATGATGTGGGAGATATTTTAGGCATTGCCGGCGAAGTATTTAAAACAAAAACAGGGGAAATCTCTATCCATGCTTCCTCTGTTACGCTTTTGTCAAAGAGCCTGCAGATTTTACCGGAGAAATTCCATGGACTGACCGATACCGATACCCGTTATCGTCAGCGCTATGTGGACCTGATTATGAATCAGGACGTGAAAGATACCTTTATCAAGCGCTCCAAGGTAATCAGCAGTATCCGCAGATACCTGGATGAACAGGGATTTATGGAAGTAGAGACGCCGATGCTGGTGTCTAATGCAGGAGGTGCGGCAGCCAGACCTTTTGAAACGCATTTTAATGCTTTAAATGAAGAATTTAAACTGAGAATTTCCCTGGAATTATACTTAAAGAGACTGATCGTAGGCGGTATGGAGCGTGTATATGAAATCGGCCGGGTATTCCGTAACGAAGGATTAGATACCAGACATAATCCGGAATTTACATTAATGGAGTTATATCAGGCATATACGGATTATCATGGCATGATGGATTTGACAGAGAATTTGTACCGTTATGTAGCAAAAGAGGTGACAGGCTCTGAAATCATTACGTATGGAGAGCACGAAATGGATTTGTCGAAGCCTTTTGAGCGTATTACCATGGTAGATGCCGTAAAGAAGTATGCCAATGTGGACTTCAATGAGATTCATAGTACAGAAGAAGCAAAGAAGCTGGCAGATGCGCATCACATTGAATATGAAAAGAGACATGAGAAAGGGGATATTTTAAACCTTTTCTTTGAGGAATATGTGGAAGAGCATTTGATTCAGCCGGTATTTATCATTGATCATCCGATTGAAATTTCTCCGCTGACCAAGAAAAAACCGGAGAATCCGGAATATGTGGAGCGGTTCGAATTCTTTATGAACGGCTGGGAAATGGCGAATGCCTACTCAGAGCTGAACGATCCCATTGACCAGAGAGAACGGTTTGAAGCGCAGGAGAAGCTGCTGGCCGCAGGAGATGAAGAGGCGAATCATACAGATGAAGACTTTTTGAATGCGCTTAGCGTGGGTATGCCGCCGACGGGAGGAATTGGATTTGGGATTGACCGGATGGTGATGATGATGACAAATTCGCCGGCGATTCGGGATGTTTTGTTGTTCCCCACGATGAAAACATTAGGCAAAGAAAACCAGTAAAATCAAGGGTTTTATGATAAAGAGATAGAAAAAGATTCGTAGGATAGTGTGAAAAACTGTCCTGCGGATTTTTTCATACAATGGAATTGTAACGGGAAGGTTGACGGATCATATCCTGTTCGGAAGCATAGAAAGAAATATCTGATTAGACAGGAAAGAAGGGATGCAGATATGAGTGAAAGCATGGAGATTGTTTTTATGCAGGCAAGGCTGCTCCGGCTTGCGTCGGAAGAATGGCATATTCCCATTCAGAAAGTGAATGTGATATTTGATCAATACGGCATCCTTAAATTGATTGAGGACTGTTATGGAGTTTTTCATATGGAAGGGGATTATGCGGTATTGGATGAAATCAATACTGTTCTGAAGAATAAGGGGGTAAATGTACATGCTGAAATTATCTGACGGTATGTTTTTATACCACGGAAGCTACTGTGAAGTGAAAACCCCGGATTTGGCAAAATGCGCTTCTTTTAAGGATTTCGGAAAGGGATTTTATCTAACTTCTTCTAAGGCGCAGGCAGAAAAATTTATCAACACTTCCCTGAAAAAAGCAAAAGCGCAGGGGATAATTGCAGAAGACCAGAGATACGGCATGGTTTCAACCTTCTGTTATCATC
>CANODN010000085.1 GCA_947564765.1 uncultured Roseburia sp.
GAACCCAAGATCATTAAAGATTCCATTCGTAAGCACATTCCTGATTGTAATATCCCTTGCCGAGCTGATATAAAATATAGGGCAGTTTCTCTTCGTTTTTTGTTTCCTCTAAAAACTGCAGTTCTTCTTTCAGCAAATGAATATTCCGAAAGGCCTTCTCTCTCCTTAAATCCTCCGGCAGATCGTATCCGGTATGTCCGATTACAAGCGGTGTTACATAGGTTTCATAATCCCCTCCCTGCATGGCTTCCACCTGCTCATGAATCCGGCCTTCGTAATGATACTTTTCTTTTGAAAAAATGCGGTTGATCCACTCTTTCTTCTCCTGTATTTCATTTTTTCTGGTAAGGATATTGATTCTCTGAATCCGGCCTACCCCGTTTGGATGTTTTGCAACTGCCTCCAGCAGTTTCTTAAAATCCAAATCTTTGATGTATTCATCACTGTCTAAAATCATTACATAGGAATGAGACGCTTTGGAAACCGCAAAATTCTTGGCCGCGGCAAAATCATCGCACCAGACAAAATCATAGACATGATCCGTGTACTGATATGCAATTTCTTTTGTCCTGTCTGCGGAACCGGTATCTGCCACAATAATTTCAAAGGAGTAAGGCTTAAGGCTTTCCAGACATTTCTTTATATTCTTTTCTTCATTTTTTGCAATGATACAAACAGATATCTCGATCTCTTTCAAAAACATCCCTGCTTTCTCACTATTATCGTAAAATCATATATCTCATAATCATGCAGCAAGGCAACATTTCTGGAAAAATGTTTCTTTGCATAGTCAAAATAAAACAGTGGATCTGCATAATATAAATCGTCCCTCATATATTCCGCATCAGAATATTTGGTCAGACAGTTAAATGCAAATCCTTTTTCAGAATGACTGTAAAAATCCTCCAATACGTCAATCACGTATTTTTCCCATTCTCTTTCATCCACACTCCTTTTTACATTAAAAATTCCACTGGCCGTAATATAATCATAGCTCCCCTGTATTTGAGATCCATGCACAAACGCGACATCCGGATCTGCGCCGTATTTCTGCTTTGCGCATAAAATCGTATCCCTGACCAAATCTACGCCTGTATATTTGCAGGAATATCCCCTTTCCTGCAGATATCCAAAATAATCTCCATATCCGCAGCCGTAATCACATATAGAAAATTCCTGATCGCCTTCGTTACAAAACAATTTTGTGATCTGAGAAAACCGAACACTCTGTGCTTCTTTTGAATTCCAGTCCAGCCCCTTTACTGTTTCTCCAAATTGATCCTGCTTTTCCTTAAAATACGCCTCTGTTTGTGTCAATATTTCCTTATTCACCCGCATATATTTTTCCTCCAAAGCTTTTCATAAATTCCTGTGCCCTCGGCCCCTTATGAAAAATCAAATCAAAAACAGAAACCCCATGCTCAAAATATCCGAATGACTGCTCGTATTCGGGGTATCCGGAATAATCCATCCATACAAGCTGGATTCCCGCTTCTTCAAACAATTCCTCCTGAATATAATCCTTTGCCGCAGGTCCTGACAAATAAGAGCTTCCGCCGGCATCTTTTACAAGGGAAACTAACCGCTCTGTTTTTCCTTCTGCCAGCTGATAATCTGAACTCCATGTTATTTTTGTCTGAATTCCCAGAATATCACAAATCTCTTGCAGAAAAGCATAATTTATCCTGCTTAGATAATCTTCCATTCGGCATGCTTCATATACTTTTTGAATCCGTTCTGCATACATTCCAAAAAACTCTGCCTTTGCATAACTGTATTCTATACTTCTCCAATGTTTGTCCACCCACTTGTGATCTGCTACTTTTGTCTCGTTAATCTTCTGGTGAAACTTTCCGGTATGCACAACAGGAATACTCAGCCAGCACAGTCCGTCTCTTGTCGCAATTTTATTTCTGTTTCTCCAGTCATTTTTCGTATATTGGACATCATCATACAGAATAAATTCATCCACCATATTGATAATGTCAAAATAGCCCTTCCACGGAATATAATTCGACTGCAGTATTGCAACTTTTTTTCCCGTTTTCATCTTTTCATTCCTCTCCTGTTTGATCCCATATAAATGCGTCCGAAAGCTTCCCCGCTACAAAATCGGTTTCCTTTGACGTAAGACCATACCACATAGGAAGCCTGAAAAGACGGCTGCTCTCTTTTGTCGTATGACGATCTTCCCCGATAAAACACCCGAATTTCTGACCTCCCGGCGAAGAATGCAGGGGAACGTAATGAAATACAACATCCACTCCCTGCTCTTTTAAAAACCGCATCACAGCGGAACGCTCTTTCAAATCTCGCACTTTCACATAAAACATATGGGCATTGTGCACACACTCTTTGGGGACATAGGGCAGCTCCAGGGGAAGCTGCTTTAACTTTTCATAATAGCTGTTCCAGACACTCCTCCTGCCGTCGTTAATCTCGTCTGCAATTTCCAGCTGCGCATACAAAAGCGCTGCATTGATTTCACTTGGCAGATAAGAAGAACCCAGATCCATCCAGCTGTACTTATCTACCATTCCTCTGTAAAAACGGGTACGGTTCGTGCCTTTCTCCCTTAGAATTTCTGCGCGCTCTATGTAGGATGCATCGTTCACCAACAATGCGCCTCCCTCGCCCATTGTATAATTTTTCGTCTCATGAAAGCTGTAACATCCGAAGGTGCCAATGGTACCCAGTGCTTTTCCTTTATAAGAAGACATTACAGCCTGGGCAGCATCTTCCACCACCGGCAGATGATATCTTGCGGCAATCCCCATGATTGTATCCATTTCACATGCTACGCCGGCGTAATGTACTACCACGATTGCCTTTGTATGTTTTGTAATGACGGCTTCAATTTTTGTCTCATCTATATTCATTGTATCCGGGCGAATATCTACAAATACTGCCTTTGCTCCCCGCAGCACGAAAGCATTTGCAGTGGTTACAAATGTATAAGACGGCAGAATCACTTCATCTCCCGGCTGTATATTTAAAAGAATGGCGCTCATTTCCAATGCTGCCGTACAGGAAGTCGTAAGCAGAATCTTTTTCGCCTGAAACCTTTTCTCCATCCATTCCGTACATAATTTTGTATATTTTCCATCTCCTGCAATTTTGCTGCTTTTTAAAGTTTCCGTAACATATTCTGCAGCTTTTGGCAAATACAATGCCCGGTTAAAAGGTATCATTTCCCTTTTCCTCCCGCCTGCCTGCATATTTTTCTACTGCCTCATGAAGCTTCCAAAACTCTTTCTCATTATCAATACTTGTTTTTGCTATTGTTTCTTTTCTGCAGTTTTCTTTCTGCCTTTCCATAAATTCTCTATCTGTATAATATTTATAAACCAACTTTGGCATTTCCTCTATACTGCTGCATACGAATTCTTCTCCAGAGTTCTCCGCCACATCGCAATCTCCCAGAGTAATCACAGGAACCTCCTCCATAATTGAAAACAAAGCGCCTGTTCCACCGCCTTGTCTCGGCGGATTTATAAACAAGTCCCCCATTCCGATTGCTCCTCTGAAATTCGGCTGATTCTCCAGAAAATAGAACCTCTCCTGCCACTCGCTGTTCAGAAACCGCTGTTTCAATCCGGGACTCTCTCCGATTACTGCCACCACAAAATGTTCATCCTGCTTTAACATCTGAACTAACACTTTTTCAAAAGAATCTTTTATTTCATAATCCAGTCTGTTTCCGGCAAGAATCAAGACAAACGCATCTTCCGGTATTCCAAAATCCTTTTTTTGATATTTCCTCTGCGTCTCCTCTGCTCCTGAAGTATAAACCATAAATTTCATTGGAATTACAGTCTGTTCTTTTTCTAAAAGCTCCTCCCACACTTTCTGCTGTTTCCGAAAGGATTCTGCCAGTGAAACAACAAGCTGTGCATTCGTAACCGGCAATGCATCCGTCATTCCCATTGTCACTATAGTTGTAAACTCTCTGCACAAACCGGCCAATATGGTTTCACTTCCGATTTCCAAAACATATTCTGGCTTCTTCTCCCAAATCATTTTAACTGCTGTACGCAGTGTTTCTATATAATCCGTACCATGCAGCTCCAGATTATACCCCTTTATCTCTACATCTTCCAAAACACATGCAAAAGGTCCTGTCTCCTTTATAAAGTTCTGATTAAAAAATCCCTGTTCCCAATTCCAGTAACCTTTTACTCCTTGAAAGTGACATACAAAACATTCTACGTCATATCCCATTTTTTCCAGGCAGCAGCAGATATGCACCAGATAATTTGTCGGCGCATGATATGTATTTAAAATCTGAGATACCGAAATAATAATCCTTTTTTCACGTTTTTGGAAGGGGATGACAGGATAAAAACAATCCACCTTCTGTCGTATTTCGCTCAAAAAACCTTCATACATATGCCTCATACCGGAATATTCTTCATTTTCTTTTAACAGACTGTCTGTAAACAGAAACATGCGAAACTGATAACTGTCATTTAGTCTCTCCCACAATGGATATTCCTTTGATTCCAGCAGTCTTATTACATAAGGGATTGCCTTTTTCTCCCGAGTTTCCTGTAAGATAACGTCAAACAAATAGATTGCTACGGCATAATCTTCCCGCATAATCTCATAAATCATGGCAAGGGTTCTTTCCTTCTTCTCTTCTGGCAATTCCTGATACAGACATCTCATATTGCTAAGAGTTTCTCTGCTGAATTTCTTATTTACATCCAGCTCTTTCAGCATGTCGTTAAGGATAGTTAAAAATTTCCTCTCGCCATCATGTTCCAAACAAGTACCCATAAATCGTTTTCTCTCCTGCCATATTCTCTTTCCGGTAATCAGCCTTCCAATTCAATTTATAAAATCTGCTTTCCTTCTGCAATTGTTTTACCCTCTCCGGCGAATACTTCCGATTCATCCAGGAATGAAGCAGAAAAACAGTTTTCTCACTGCAACTGCACTGTTCCAACTCATTTCTGACCTCCGGAAATTCCTCCCAGGCTGCCCGAATCATATAATCTGTAAGATAATCATCCAACAACTCATCCTCTACTTCCCAGTAATACCAGAAGGCCTCCATTAAAAACTGAAATAATTTATGTCCTTTTTTTACATACCACAAATTACCGGACCAGCGCCCCTGGGTAATATCTGTCTCCCCCATCGGCGTCTGAAACCGCAGCGTATAGATTTTCTGCTGAAATATTTCCCGTTCTATTGGGCCTGTCACATAATATGCGGCATCCACCCACATTCCCCCATAACGGAACAAAAGCTCTGCACAAAGCAGCTCCGATAAATGTGTATAGGAAATTTTTCCTTCATTAAATTTTCGAATAATGCTTTCTGTAAAGGTAACATAGTTCATACAATTTTCCAATGTAATCAAACGAACTTCCGTCAAATCCTTCGGTAGATTTTCTTTTAAGCTTTGTATGCATCTTTGAACCAATTCCGGCATCTCTTCTTCTCCCTGCCACCAGCATACAAACACCGGTATTTTACCTCCGAAATCATCCGAACAGGCCAAAGGCTGTGCCAGCGTCTCCTTCATGACTCCCTTCCGGTAGAGCTGCACCAAAGGATCGATTTTCAGTTTAACACACTGATATAGCAGAGAAACCCTTTTTCCAGCATTTAAAAAATCCGCCGGATCGATTAATTTCATATTTTCTTCCGTTACTGCCTCCGGCTGCATCAACAGCCATACCCGAAACAGCCGCTCTGCCAGAAATCCCATGACACGTTTCTGATAATCGTCATATTCTTTCAGTTCCAATCTCTCTTCCACCGCAAAAAGAATATCAAATAACCACTCGCAGTATCTGTCAAAAATAGCTTTCCGTGTAATCCACATGTTTCCCACAGAAACAAGAATCGTCTCCATGGCATAATCAAACGCAGGAAGATAAGTGGGATATTTTTCTTCGATTACTTTGCGGCACACATCCAGATCTTTCCCATAATGCCTCTTTGCATAATGTTCATAGGCATTCGCATCCTTCACGCAGCTACTGTTTGGAATGATAATAGGATATGCCTGAATCGTTTTTTCGATATAATCCCTGCTTAGCAATTTTTCCTCTTTGACAAAATAACGGCGGTAATGACAGATTCCAATTACATCGCAATCCACATTTTTCCAAAGCCAGTAAATACCTGTCAATTCGCAATAATATGGATTTTTTTCTGATATCTGATCTTTTGTATCATCTCCCAGATAACCAAAATCCTCTTTTCCCTTTTTCCCCACCTGCAACGGGATATACATGGTATCCGGTATGTTTTCTATTTTTTTATGTGTCATTACATAAATTCTTGTATCCATTCTGTTATGCTCCAAAATCAAAAAGGTAATACGGCTTTCCCTCTAAATTCAGTTCTTTTATTTTGTCATCCGGCAAAGTCTTTGTCCATTGTTCCAGATTCCAATCCGCCAGAAGATATCTGGCGCATTCCGCTGCTTTTACTGAAACTTCGGCAAATCCCTGCTTTTGACACATTCCTTCTGTTCCCAGAAAAACTGCCAGATCATATTTTTCCTGTTCTTCGCTTTCCAGAAAAGACGGTACCGTTATGATCGAATCATATATCCCTTCCCATACTGCAAACGTTCTTTCCGGGAAAAAATCTATGCCGTCTAACCGGATATCCGGCAAAACTTCACGATCCATGACTTTTCTTGCTACGCTTCCGATTCGTTTTAAAAACATCCCGGCATCCAGAATATTCCCCGGCTCTAACTGCTCAATTGTTTCAAAATAAATATAAATATCATTTTCGTTTTTTATAATCATGACAGATCTCCCTGCTGCTTACACATCGCCCTGGTAATCCTCTTTGCAAGAACCAGCACCTATCCCAGCATCTTCTTCAATCTCTCCTCAAAGGTAAAATTCCTCTTTACTTTTTCAAATCCTGCCGCCGCAATTCGCTTTCGCTCATCCTCATGTTTTAAATAATAGTCTGCTTTATCGTACAAGTCTTCTAAACTTTCATATACGGCACACTCTTCTCCCGGCACAAAATATTCCAAGAGTTCTTCCTGATAATTGCTGAGTACAAATCCCCCGCACCCCATAATGTCCAATACCCGAAGAGGAATCCCGCTTCGGATGGTTTTTAAAGAAATATTCAGATTCACTTTGCTGCCTGCAAATATCACAGGCATTTCATTGTTATAATCCGCATAACCCTTGTAATGGATGTTCTTTAGCCGCTCATCCGGCTCCATGGAATACAAATCCACCTGATAGTGACGAGACAAAAGCGCCAATGCCAGATATCTTTCCCTTCCTGTCACCTCACAGGCAAGCATAAACTCCAGCTCTCGCTTTCCCATGACAAAGCCGTCTTTGGCTTTTCTGCTGTAATCCCCATTGACATTCTTTAGCAACTTCTCTGTGATCAGTTCCGGAATCAAATAACCTCCGTATACTTTCATCTGGGAATTGATAATTCCTTCTAAATACCCTCTTTGATATTCCGACAGAAGAACTGCATACGCCTGATACTGTGTCCGATATAATCCTCCGACAAATGAGATTTCTGTACCATAATCTCCCTTCGCCCTCACAATCCTGTTTCCAAAAAGCTCCGTATCAACAGCCAGGGGCATATATCCTGCAGCAATCCCTGATTTCTGATATTCCTCCGCCTGTCCCCTGTCAAACACATAAATCCGGTTGCAGGAATTTTTCATAGACGAAAGGTCTCTGATATGGATTGGAGAATCATAGATCCAGGAAATATACGGTATTCCCTGCATTTCACATATCCCGGAAATCAGCGGAGAAAAATTCACGGAAAGAACAGACTGATATGCATTCTTTTTGATGTATTTCTCAAACTGCTCCAAAAAATGATCGTCTTTCTCCC
>CANODN010000086.1 GCA_947564765.1 uncultured Roseburia sp.
ATAATGAAGAAAGAAAAAAAGCCTTAAAGATTTACTCTTCTAACTATGCGCCGCTGACACTGGATCTTGTAGAAGATGATGACCACTGGCATTGGGCATCTGAGCCATGGCCGTGGGAAGGAGGTTATTGTTAATGTGGAATTATGAAAAGCGTCTGGAATATCCGGTAAATATCAAGGAAACCAATCCGAAAATTGCACAATATATTATGAGTCAATACGGAGGTCCCGACGGCGAAATATCCGCCAGCCTGCGCTACCTTTCCCAACGTTATTCCATGCCTTACCGGGAAGTAATGGGAATACTGACAGATATCGGCACCGAAGAAATGGCCCACTATGAAATGGTCGCCACTATTGTACATCAGCTGACACGCAACTTAACACCCGAAGAAATCAGAGAATCCGGTTTCGGTGATTACTATATCGACCATACTTTAGGCGTATGGCCTCAGGCTGCGGGAGGCGTGCCGCAGAACGCCTGTGAATTCCAGGTAAAGGGCGACCCGATTACGGATATTATGGAAGACATGGCAGCAGATGCCGCATCAGCGCATGTGCAACATTTGCATTCTCCAAAGCCATACCGTATAATTAAGAAAAAAATCCTGAGAAAAGGAGAACGCAATGTATAAAATTTTAATTGTAGAAGACGACAGTTCCCTGGCATGTGCCATGAAAAAACAGATTGAGTCCTGGGGCTGCGAGGTCTGTCTCGTAAAAGACTTCCAAAACGTGACTTCTGCATTTACGGAATACGATCCGCACATGGTATGCCTCGATATTATGCTGCCATTTTTCAACGGATACTACTGGTGCAGTGAGATACGGAAAATTTCCAATGTGCCTGTCATTTTTATTTCTTCCGCATCCGACAATATGAATATCATTATGGCGATGAACATGGGCGGCGATGATTTTATCCCAAAACCAATTGATTTAAACGTCATGACTTCAAAAATGCAGGCAGTCCTGCGCCGCACATACGATATGGGCGGAAAAATCCCAATTTTAGAACATAACGGAGCCATTTTAAATTTGAATGATGCGACGCTCTCCTATCAGGGAGAACGGATTGATTTGACAAAAAATGAATTCCGTATCCTGCAGACGCTTCTGGAAAACAAGGGGAAAACGGTCAGCCGCGATACCCTGATGACAAGGCTCTGGCAGATGGATTCTTATGTGGAGGAAAACACGCTGACTGTCAACGTCAACCGGCTCCGCAAAAAACTGGAAGCCTCCGGCCTGCCCGGTTTTATTACGACGAAAGTAGGCGTCGGATATCTTGTGGAATAAAGGAGCGTCCCATATGAAAAAATTTTTCACATCCCTGTTTGCCCGCTATCTTTGGCAGAGCCGGCTGCCCATATGCCTGTTTCTTGCGTATTCTCTCATTTTCGCCGCAGTTTTTTCCCTGTACGACCTCGAAACGGAAGCCGTACTGTACGCATTTTCGCTCAGCATGCTACTGTATGCTTTCGTTCTGTCTGTCCATTTCTTTTTTTACCGGAAAAGCCATAAAGAGCGCATGCGCATTCTGAAAGAGATCTCCCTCTTTACAGATGCGCTTCCAAAACCCGCCACGCTTGCCGAAGCGGATTACCAGGAAATGGTCCGCCAGCTAAAAAAACTGCTGGACGAGAGCGTAACCTGCCGCCAAAACGACCTGCAGGAAAGCATGGACTACTACACCGCCTGGATTCACCAGATCAAAACGCCGATTTCCGTTATGAAAATGACGCTGGAGGGCGAAGACACCGATGAATGCCGGGAACTTTTGGCGGAACTGTTCCGGATTGAGCAGTACGCGGAAATGGCGCTAAACTACCTGCGGCTTGGAAGCGAAACTTCCGACTATGTCTTTTCGGAATATGACCTGGACGTGATTATCCGGCAGGCCGTCCGCAAATATGCGCCGCAGTTTATCCGCAAAAAAATCCGGCTGCAGTATGAGCCCCGCCATATCATGGCTCTGACGGATGAAAAATGGCTTTTGTTTATTGTAGAACAGCTTCTTTCCAACAGCATCAAATACACGCAGGAGGGATCTGTCACCATTACCGTATCCCCGGAGCCGTTGATAAAAATTGCCGATACCGGAATCGGTATCGCCGCAGAAGATCTGCCCCGGATTTTTGAAAAAGGCTATACCGGATATAACGGGCGGATGGACAAGAAATCTACAGGGCTTGGACTTTACCTGTGCAAGACGGCCGCAAAGCGTCTCTCCCACAAAATCACTGCCGACTCTTCGCCAAAAAAAGGCACAGCCATTACGATTGACCTGCGTTCGAATACGGCGCCTTTGGAATAATACATGCCAACCCTTACAAAAATGTCACATCAAACGGCCGAAATGTCACCTGATTCAATTTCAGGAAAAAGGCCGTTTTGCTATCATAAGAGCAGAAAAAGGAGGTAGCAAAATGGCAATATTAGAAGCAAAAGGTTTAAAAAAAATTTATACGACCCGGTTTGGGGGCAGCCAGGTGCAGGCGCTCTCCAACGTTTCTTTCTCGGTGGAACCGGGAGAATACGTGGCGATTATGGGAGAATCCGGCTCCGGAAAAACGACCCTTCTCAATATTCTCGCAGCGCTTGACAAACCGACAAGCGGGGAAGTGATATTAGAAGGCAGACGCCTCTCCTCTGTAAAGGAAAAAGAACTTTCCGCCTTCCGCAGGGAAAACCTCGGATTTGTATTTCAGGATTTTAACCTGTTAGACACGTTTACCCTGCAGGACAACATTTTTCTTCCGCTCGTTCTGGCCGGCAGAAGTTATCCGGAAATGCGAAAACGCCTGCTTCCGATCATTGAAAAAATGGAAATCGGGACATTGATGGAAAAATATCCTTACGAAGTCTCCGGCGGGCAGAAACAACGGGCTGCGATTGCACGCGCCCTGATTACGGAGCCAAAGCTGATTTTGGCAGACGAGCCGACAGGCGCCCTGGATTCCCGCTCCGCAGACGGGATGCTGCGCCTTTTTGACAGCATCAACCAAGAGGGACAGACGATTTTGATGGTGACGCATTCCGTCAAAGCCGCAAGCCATGCCGGACGCGTGCTCTTTATCAAGGATGGACAGGTATTTCACCAGATTTACCGTGGAAACCACTCAAAAGAACAAATGTATCAGAATATTTCCAATACGCTGACGCTTTTGGCAACCGGAGGTGAAACGCATGAATAAGCATTTTTTCCCAAAACTTGCCGCCGATAATATCCGGAAAAACAAGGCCGCATATTTTCCGTATCTTTTAACCTGCATCCTGACCGTATCCATGTATTACATCATAAAGTCACTGTCCTTAAATCCGGGACTGGCGGCCATGCGCGGGTTCGATATCCTCTCTTACCTGCTGTCGCTCGGATCCGTGATTATAGCCATATTCGCCCTGATTTTCCTGTTTTATACCAACAGCTTTCTGATGAAGCGCAGGAAAAAGGAATTCGCCATTTTCAATATCCTGGGCATGGAAAAACGCCACCTGGCAAAAACGCTTGCATGTGAAACACTATACATCGCCGCAGCCAGCTTTGCAGGCGGTCTGGTTCTCGGCATAGCGTTAGACAAGGCCATGTATCTTCTCATTGCAAAGATCATCCGCACAGAAATTTCCCTTGGATTCTTTGTTTCCGGGGAAGCGGTCCGGACAACCGTTCTTCTTTTTTCCGGAATTTTTCTCCTGATTTACCTCTATTCCGCATTGACCATCCGGATTTCAGACCCGGTTTCGCTTTTGCGGGAAGGAAACGCCGGAGAAAAAGAACCGAAAACGAAATGGCTGTCTGCCGTCTGCGGGCTGGCCTGCGTCGGAGGAGGTTACTATATTTCCCTTACGGTCACAAATCCGCTTTCCTCCATTTCCATGTTTTTTATCGCCGTCCTTCTCGTCATCTCAGGAACGTACCTGCTTTTTACGGCAGGCAGCGTCGCGCTTTTGAAAATGCTCAAAAAAAACAAACGGTATTACTATAAGACGAATCATTTTGTCAGCGTTTCCGGCATGATTTACCGCATGAAGCAAAATGCCGCCGGACTTGCCAATATCTGCATTTTATCTACGATGGTGCTTGTCACGCTGTCCTTTACCAGTTCGCTGATGATCGGCCTGGAAGACGTGGTAAGAATGCGGTATCCAAATGATTTCGGCATCAATCTAAGAGAGATGGACGAGACCACATACCAGGAATTGTCCGGCCTTGTACGCGGCATAATCAGGGAGCAAAACCTGAATGTAACAGCGGAGCAGGAATATTCCTATCTTTCCTTTCTGTCGCTGGAAGAGGACGAAACCTTTTCGATCCCTCGCTCTATTTCTTCGAAGCTGTCATTTCTTCTTTTTTATGGTTCTCTTCGTCGATTTCCACAATGACCTCTCTTGTTTTTCTTCCCCTGTCAGATTATAACGCAGTATTGGGAGAAGAAAAAACGCTTGGCGAAGGAGAAGTCCTGGTATATCCCAGCCGCATGGATTTTGACTATCCAAGTCTCTGTGTGATGGACCGCACATATGCAGTCAGGGAAAAACTGGAAAACTTTACGGAAAACGGTCTTCAGGCCGCCGATATCATAAGCAGCCTTTACATCATCGTAAAAGATATGGATGAAATCCGCGCTCTCGACGAACTTCAGAAAAGCATCTATGGAGAAAACGCTTCTCCGATCCGCCGCTTCTATGGGTTTGACACCGATGCAGGCGAAGAAAAACAGAAATCATTTTATCAGGAACTGACAGCGCAGCTTCAGGACAGGGGATATGATGCCATAGCGGAATCCCGCGCCGTGGAACGGATTGAAATCTCCAAAATGAACGGCGGACTGTTTTTTATCGGAATCTTCTTAGGCTTTTTATTTGTGATGGCCGCCGTCCTGATTATTTATTACAAGCAGATTTCGGAGGGCTACGACGACAAAAAACGGTTTGAAATCATGCAGAAAGTCGGCTTAAGCCGCCAGGAAATCAAATCCTCGATTCACTCGCAGGTGCTGACCGTATTCTTTCTGCCGCTTGCCGCCGCAGGAATCCATGTCATGGCCGCATTTCCCCTGATGTCAAAGATGTTATTCATATTTAATCTTTCCAATACCGGCCTGTATATCGCCTGCACTGCAGCCTGCTTTCTGATTTTTGCAGTCCTGTACGTGGCTGTCTATCTGCTGACGGCCAGGACATATGATAAGATTGTGAGCTGATACGGCATACGCCTAACTGCGCAGAATCTCCCCCGGCTTCTGGTTTAACATTTTCCCGGAAGAAACCAGTACGGACAGGACTGCCGTCCCCATCAAAAGCAGAAATACCATGCACGCCTCTTTTGGTGTAACGGCATACGGCAGCGCCTCTCCTTTTGCCGGCGGCGTCATATTGACCAGCACTTTATCTGTTTCCATTTCCACTTCCAATTCATATTTTTCCGTTTCACCCGACGCATAAAACAGATTCTGCAGTCCGTCCCCTGCTCTCCTTGTGACCGGCCCCGCCAAGAGCAGCGCCGCAAAGAATGATACCGCTGCAATACAGCAGCATTCTGTGAGAAACTGCAGCAGTATCGTACGCTTTTTTACGCCGACGGAAGACAGTATCCCAATCTCATGCTTCCGGCTGCGCATCCAGATCGTCAACACCAGATAAAGAATAATCAAAACACCAACTGCAGGAATCACAGCCAGCAGGCCGGAGATCTTTTTCATCGAAAGCAGCGGCGCCGCCGCCGTCTGATAATCCCTGTCATATCTCCCAAATTCATAAAGATCCCATTCAACGGATTCTATGTCAAGCAGCTTTTCTTTTATCGCATCCAGCAGAGAGGGATCTTCTACAAAAATCGTCAGCATGGAAACGAGCTCATCAGATATCGGCGCAAAAACAGGCATGCCGTATTCAATCTGATAATCGCGCGTATGAAACCGCCAGAGATCCGTCGTACAAAAAAACATATTTGCCATAATATCCTCCTCATACGTCAAATCCGGCGTTACCTTTTGTTCAAAATTAATGTGAAAAATCCCGGCAATCTCTGTTTCGTACGCCCTGCCGAAAAACTCCCCCGAAAAGATATCCGTCCACTGCGCCGTAATTTTATCCCCGACTTTTAAACCATTCCGCTCCGCCACCTCATCGGAGATCACGACCTTCTTTTTATCGTCCATGCGAATATGTCTTCCCTCTACAAGCTCCACCGCACCGTTGACAAACGCAGGATGCCATTCGCTGTCATACACCTCCAGAAAACTGTTCGTGTGCATGCCGACTTCCGTTGCTTTCCTGCACTCTTCTATCAAATAATCCCGAAATTCCTTTGTGACTTCTCCTTCCACCGGAATTTTTCCGTCTATAATATCCTGGCACCAGGCCTGATAGCCGGGACGAAGCAAAAGCCCCGTATAGCCCGTTTCCCTGCCGAAATTATCCCGGTAAACTCCGCTGACGCCTTCGATTGCGAGAATCTCTTTCAGATGACTTTCCCTAAGCAGTCCATCGCGGTGGGTAAACACCAATTCCCCATTCTCGTCCTCTCTCTCCTCCAAAATAATATCCTGAGCCGTCAAACCAAGCTTTAGGGTAAGCCCCGTTTTCAGCGTCTTTTTAAAATCTTCTGCCGCTTCCCCGGCGCCTTGCCGGATGGAAATTCCGGTCAAAAGGAACAATCCCGATACCAGAAAAATCAAAAACAGCAGAAGGCTCCGCACCTTTTTCCGCACAATATAAAGATAAGCCCGCTTCCAAATACTCATTGCCACGCCTCCTTTTCTACCCTCTCTCTAAAATCTCCCGCGGTTTTTGCTGTAACAGCCCTCTGGAAGAAACCCATACCGATACTGCCGCCGTCCCTATCAAAAGCAGGAATACCATGCACGCCTCCCCCGGCGTAACGGTATACGGCAGCGCCTCTCCTTTCGCAGGCGGCAGCATGTTGATGTACATATCATTCGTTCCCATTTCGATTTCCACTTCGTACTCTTCCGTTTCGCCCGAAGAAAAAAACAGCGTCTGCAGGCCGTCTCCTGCCAGCTTCGTTACCGGTCCCGCCAACAGCAGTGCCGCAAGAAATGCCGCAATTGCAATACTGCCGCATTCCATCAGAAACTGCAGCAAGACCGCATTCTTTTTTACGCCGATGGAAGAAAGAATCCCGATTTCCTGTTTCCGGCTGCGCATCCAGATCGTCAGCACCAGATAAAGAATGATCAGAACACCAACTGCAGGAATCACAGCAAGCAAACCGGAGATCTTTTTCATCGAAAGCAGAGGCGCCGCCGCCATCTGATAATCTTTGTCATAAATACCAAATTCGTAATACTGCCAGTCAATAGAATCTATGGCCATCATTTTTTCCTTCACAGATTCCAGATACGAAGGATCTTCTACATAAATCGTCATCAGGCACACAATGTCATCCTCTACCGGCGCAAAAACCGGATCGCCATGATAAATCTGATATTCACGCCTGCTCCAGGTCCATATATCCGGCGTACTGAAAAACGTATTTGCCAGAATATCCTCCTCCATGGTCCATTCCGGTTTTACATCCTGCTCAAAATTAATATGGAAAATCCCCACAATTTCTGTTTCATAAGTCGTGCCGTATAATTCTCCTGTAAAGATATCCGTTTCCTGCGCCGTGATTTTATCTCCGGCCTTTAAGCCGTTTTTCTCAGCCACTTCATCCGATATGACAACCTTTGCCTTATCATTTACCCGGACATGCCTGCCCTCTACAAGCTCGACTGCCCCGTTGAGAAAGGCAGGATGCCACTCGCTGTCATAAATCCAACAGGTTCCCAAACTTGACTTCGGGAAATCAATATACTCAAAA
>CANODN010000087.1 GCA_947564765.1 uncultured Roseburia sp.
GTGCGGAGGCGATTGCGATGAGTATATTTGAATATGATGAAGAGAAGCATTTGAAGAATGAGAGAGAGTACGCCTACAGAAGGGGCAGAGAAGAAGGAGAAATGAAAGGAATTTATATTTTAATTGAAGCATATCTGAAAGAAGGAATATCCAAAGAGAAAACGATTCAGGTACTTAAGGATGCTTATGCTCTTAATGAAGAAACAGCGAAAACTTATTACGAAGAAATAAAAAACAGCATAGCGTAAAGGCGTCAGGAATTTTAATGGATGAATATGAATTCACTCAGATACGAAAAGCTGCATGTACGAAAAGCTGCATGGGAGACAGTTCTCAATGGAGAAGCTGTCTTCTGTTTTTTTGTAATTTCCAAAATATTTTCAAAAAAATCACATTTTTTTAAAAACTGCACAAAAAGTATGATACAATAACAACATCTTATATCATTCAGGCAGAGCTAAAGGAGAAGGGCTTACACAGCCTGTGACCACAAGAAAGGGGTAAATCTATGAAAACCAGGGAAATTAAGAAACTATGTGAAGAAAATCAAATCCGTATGATCGATTTTAAAATGACGGATATCGACGGCCGCTGGAGGCACATTACCATACCGGTAGAACGTTTTGGAGAGAGCGTTTTTACCCAGGGAATCGGTTTTGACGGTTCCAACTACGGATATGCTCCCATAGAGAAAAGCGATATGGTATTTCTTCCGGACCCGGATACTGCATATATCGATCCTTTTGCAGAAGTTCCGACACTGACCATGTGCGGCAATGTCTGCACCATAGGAAAAGGAGAAAATACACCCTTTGACCAGTATCCCAAAAATGTAAGTTTAAGAGCTGTCGAACATATGAAAAACATCGGAATTGCAGACCGTATGATTATCGGGCCGGAATTTGAATTTTATCTGTTTGACAGCGCCCGCTTTGAGGTTTCGCCGAAGCAGTGCGGCTACCGGATCGATGCGAAACAGGCAGACTGGAACTGCAGTCTGGATACCCAGGGCAATAACGGCTATGAGGTGCATTACAAAGGCGGCTATCATGTGGCGGCGCCGCAGGATGTTGGATACGATCTGAGAAGTAAAATGTGTATGATGATTGAGGACTGGGGAATTCCGGTGAAATATCATCATCATGAGGTCGGCGGACCGGGACAGATGGAAATTGAAGTAGAGCTTAATGATATGCCGGACATGGCGGATAATACGATGATTATCAAATATATCATCAAAAACATGGCGGCAAGAGAGGGAAAGACGGCAACCTTTTTACCGAAACCGATTTATCAGGAGGCAGGAAACGGCCTGCATGTCCATATGATGCTGTTAAAAGATGGAAAGCCTCTGTTCTATGATGAAAACGGATATTCCGGTTTAAGCCGCACGGCACATTATTTTATCGGAGGACTGTTAAAGCATATTGCATCTCTGTGTGCATTTACCAATCCTTCGACAAATTCCTTTAAACGTCTTGTGCCGGGATACGAAGCTCCGGTTACCGTCGGTTATGCGACCTCCAACCGCAGTGCGGTGATCCGGATTCCTGCTTATGCAAAGACGCCGGATACCAAGCGGTTTGAGCTGCGCAATCCGGACGCAACGGCCAATCCCTATTACGCTTATGCAGCAATTTTAATGGCAGGTCTGGACGGAATTGAAAATCAGATCGATCCGGAGGAGAACGGCTGGGGACCATATGATTTTAATTTGTATACTTTATCCCAAGAGGAGCAGAAGAAGATCAAGGGACTGCCAAAATCTTTGGGAGAGGCGCTTGATGCACTGGAGGCAGACCACGATTACCTGACCAGGGGAGGTGTATTCCCGGAACGTTTAATCGAGGTATGGACAGCGCGCAAACGGGAGGAGCTTAAAAAGCTGGAGCAGATTCCAAATCCGGCAGAGTTTAAGATGTACTTTGATCTGTAATCAGTTTCAAAGCGGATTTCATAAAGGAGAAGAAGTATGAAACAAAATTTAAAAAAGATGATTACCGTTCTGCTGGCTGTTTGTATGATTTTCAGCACCGTAGGGATTCAACAGGAAGTGAAAGCAGAGACGGCCGATGGACAGATTGACACATCGGAACGGGGCTGGGAAACAGTACGTTATAACACAGATACGGAAATTACTTCCGCTCAGACACAAAACGAAAGACTGACCGATTTTTTTGCCGGTACAGAGAGTATGTGCTGGTCTGCAGATTTTAAAACAAGTCAGACAAAGCTGCAGTCACTTTTGGCTTTGAATACAAACAGTCAGTATTACGTTCTCTATATCAGGGATGGAAAAGTATCCTTTGAAGCCAGAGGAGGCCTTGCGTTAAGCCAGACTTTGGATGTAAATTATGCAGACGGAAACTGGCATACGGTTACACTGGAAATGAAAAGGAACAGAAAAACAGTTCTGTCTGTGGATGGAAAAGAAGCAGCATCGTCAACCGGCACAGCCTGTATTGCGGATTTATCATGGACGCCGGAGCAGTTTACCGTTGGAGGTCTTACCGGCTACAGCAATGAAAGCGCTACGGCAGGCTGGGCACTTTCCGGAAGCATGAGAAATATCATATTGAAAAAGAAGATTGACGTGCCGCTTCCGGATACGGTATTTTCTATATCGAATCTGAAATCAGAGCGGATAGACACCGGTATCAGAGAGGCGATGGCAGAAGGAAGCATTAATTTTACCTATCGTCTGAAAGAAGCGGGAAAAGGAAAAGCAAAGCTTCTTTCCTTTGGGGATCGTGTGGAAATATATACGGACTGTAATGCAGATTCCAACAAAGTTGTATTTTCAGATGGAAGCGGGAAAATGGAAGCAGAAGTGGAAAATACAGCTTTAGATACCGTAAAATGGCATAACCTGGCTGTGACATTATCAAACGGAACGCTGAGCGTTTTTGCAGATGGAATACCGGCGGGAAGTATGGCCTATGCAGAATCGTTGGATGTATCTTCCGTTTGCTGCGGAGATGATGTATATGTTTCCGAAGTGAAGATGTATGAGGAAGCGCTTCTGGAAGAGGATATAGAGCGCCTGCAGGAGGCGACACTTTCTGATCTGTATTCGGATGGAACAGATAAGACGGAAGGATATTTGAAAACAGACAATCGTGAGATTTTTAATTCCGGAATGGGCGGTTCCACAGCTTACCGTATTCCGGCTATTGTAACATCCAAAAAAACAGGAACGGTCATTGCTTCGATAGACAAGAGATGGAACGGCAGCGGTGATATTGGTGTAATTGACAGCGTGATCCGCAGAAGCGAGGATAACGGACAGACATGGAGTGATGTAATTCCTGTAATTGCTCTTTCCGGTCAATACGCTTATACGGTAGATCCTGCGCTTTTGGCAGACAATGATGAGAACAGTGAACATTACGGAAGAATATATATGCTGGTGGATATGTGGCAGCAGAGTACAGGATTTAACGGAGCACAGCCGGGGACAGGATATATTGAGGCAGACGGCAAACAATATTTGAAGCTGACGGATGCAGAGGGCAATGTCTATACTGTTCGTGAAAACGGCGTCGTATATGATTCACAAAATGAAGTTACCGAATACAGAGTAGAAACAGAAGCAAAGGCTCCGTTTACAGATCAGGGAGAGCTTTATAAGAACGGAGAACGGGTAGGAAATATTTATAAAAAAAGTGAGCTTACCTTTACCAATACCTGTTACTTGTGGATGACCTACAGCGATGATGACGGACTGACCTGGTCTTTGCCAAAAGATATTACGCCGGAGGTGAAATCCGATTGGATGAAATTCTGCGGTACAGGTCCGGGTATGGGAATAAAAACGAAAAGCGGCAGACTGATTTTTCCGGCATACTGTACCAATGCGGGAGGAATACAGTCATCCTTCAACGTATACAGTGATGATGACGGACAGACATGGCATCAGGGCGGTTCGCCGAACAATGGAGGCAATATGGAGGCGGCAAAAAGTCATTTGACGGAAAGCTGCATTGTGGAGCTGAACAACGGACATCTGATACAGTTTATGAGAAGCTATAACGGACAGGTGACAATATCTGTCAGTACAGATCAGGGAATAACCTGGAGCACTCCGGCACGTCAGGCAAACGTTCGGGACCCTTACTGCCAGATGGCAGCAGTGCATTATCCTGAAAAAATACTTGATCCCCGCGATGGACAGAAAAAAGAAGCAATTATTTTCTCCAATCCGGGACCGGATCAAAACAAATATACAGGAAACGGAAGAGAATACGGTTCCGTACGTATCGCTTTTGTCAATGAAGACGACACACTGGATTGGGCTTATCGTAAATTAATAGAAGAGAAAAGATATATTTATTCTTCTCTTACGGTTATGAATGACGGAACGATCGGACTGATTTATGAGCATGAGAGCTATGCCATGATCGGGGCGGCATTTACTTCCTTCAGTCCGCAGTATATTATGGATTCCAACACCTATGAAAATACACCGACGCCGGTAGAAATCACGGCAAAATGTTACGCTCCGGATGGAACAGAATCAGAAACGCCGGTTGCGGGCGGAAAAATAGAAGCCAACGTGCAGTTTTCTCAAAATGTATTTGCTGCCGGAAATGTTACGCTGGACATAAAAGCAGGGGATCGGGTAAAAGAAGCGGCGCTGGTTGGAAATACGAGTGCAGACACACTGAAATTTGTCTATGAAATAGAAAAAGACGATGCAGGAGAAGCCATTGTGACAGGCAATGTCCATATCAAAGAGGGCGGTGTTGCGGAGACGGTTTATAATGTAAGTCTGACGGATAAACCAATTACAACAAAAGATAAAGCAGTTGGAACAATACCTTTGGTCAGTGAGTCAGACAGCACATTTTCTCTGCTTGAGACGGCAGGAATGACAGCGTCAGAAGGTACTGCCCACGGTTCCAATACGGCCGAAAAAGTTATCGATGGCAACGAAAGCACATTCTGGCATTCAAAATACGATGATGACAATGCCAGCAACGGGGGACGTCCCAAACACTGGATTACCATTTCCCTTGGAGATCAGTATCTGGTAAACGGACTGCAGTATCTGCCGCGTCAGGATTCTTTAAACGGATGTGTCAGCAGATATCAGATAGAAGTCAGCCTCAACGGCACGGATTTTATTCCGGTTGCCAACGGAAACTGGATACGAAATAAAAACAGAAAAACAGCATATTTTGCCGGAGCAGCGCTTGCTTCCTATGTAAGATTCCGAGTATTGGAAACAGGTGACGAGTGGGCGACGGCTGCAGAGATCGGTATTATCGGAACTTCTGATTTAAGCGCTGCGACAGATAAGACAAAGATTTTGGAAATCTTGTGTAAAACAGACTCCTATGGAGACAATCTGGTTTTGGCAGGGGATACCGGAGCTTTGGCGGAAGCTATAGCAGATGCAAAGGAAACGGCAGGGAAGATGCTGGCTTTGGAGTCTGAAATAAATCAGGCAGCCCAGAATATAAATAACGTATTTTCTGCAATTTCAAATTCTGCAAAGTCAAATTTAAAAGCCGCGATTGACAGAGGAAATGCAAAAAAACAGGAAAACTATAATATGACAACATGGATTTCCTATCAAAAGGCATTAAATGATGCAAAAATGATTACAGAAACCGCTTCGGATGAAGAGGCGCTTCTGGCATATATCAATCTGCTTACAGCGGAACAATCGCTTGCTTTTTCTGCAAAGGGAGATCAGGATGAAGGCATATTGCAGGAAACAAAATCAGAGGCAGACGCCGCTATTCAAAAAGCGGACGCAGAGTTACAAGAAGAAAACTACACGCCGGAATCCTGGGCTGAGTATCAAAAGGTATATAACCGGTTAAAAGATGTGATAGAAAATGCAACAAGCGCTACGGTGCTGCAAAACTACATGACGATGCTGGAGGAAGCAAAGAAGGATCTGATTGCAAAGCCTGATTCGGGTACAAAGCCGGAACCAGACAAACCTCCTGTAAAGCCGGAACCGGAGGAACCTCCTACAGATACAGATACGGATTCGGGAACGCCTGAAAGCGGTAATGGCAGCCAGCCTGTTCTTGCGTTAAACAGGATTTATACGACAAAGGATCAGCTGCAGTATAAAGTAACAAATCTGGAACAAAAAACCGTTGCGCTGGTTGGAACGGCAGATAAGAAAAATCTGTCATCTCTTAACGTAAAAAGTCCGGTGACCATAGAAGGGGTAACCTGTAAAGTTACGGAAATCGGCGCAAAGGCGTTTAAGGGCTGCAAGAAGTTAAAGAAAGTTACAATTGAAAATGATGTTGCAGTCATTGGTAAACAGGCTTTTGCCGGCTGCGGCAGATTAAAAAAGATTACCTTCAAAGGAAATCAGTTATCAAAAGTCGGCGCAAAGGCGTTTAAAGGGATTTCTAAAAAAGCAGTCATTAAAGTACCAAAAGCGCAGAAAAAGAAATATAAGAAGCTTCTTTCCAAAAGAGGTCAGGCAAAAACCGTAAAGGTGAAATAGATTAGAGCTTCTTGTGAAAAGCAAAAAACTATGATATGATGAAAAACCGTAAGGAATCTGCCAAGTAGTTTCCTGCGGTTTTTCTGTTGTCAAAATAGTTTGCAAAAAATTTTTTATGACAGAAAAGCAGTTGGAAAACGTGCAATAATAGTGAGAGGAGTTTTTATGGCGGTTTATAAAATATTGAAAAAAGACGGCAACGCAAAGCGCGCCGAATTTCAGACTGTGCACGGCACAATACAGACGCCGGTATTTATGAATGTGGGAACGGCCGCGGCAATCAAGGGAGCTGTGTCCACAGAGGATTTAGAGCAGATCAAAACCCAGGTAGAACTTTCCAATACCTATCATCTGCATGTGCGGCCGGGTGATGAGTTGATTCATGATCTGGGCGGGCTGCATAAGTTTATGGTCTGGGATAAGCCGATTCTTACCGATTCCGGTGGATTTCAGGTGTTTTCCCTAGCGAAGCTGAGGAAAATCAAAGAAGAAGGCGTACATTTCCATTCTCATGTAGACGGAAGGAAGATTTTTATGGGACCGGAGGAAAGTATGCAGATCCAATCCAATCTGGCCTCTACCATTGCCATGGCTTTTGACGAATGTCCCAGCAGCGTGGCAGACCGGAGTTATGTACAAAAATCCGTAGACCGTACCGCACGCTGGCTGGTTCGCTGTCAGGAGGAAATGAAGCGCCTCAATGCACTGGAACGCACGATCAACAAAGAACAGCTTTTGTTTGGGATCAATCAGGGAGCCATTTACGAGGATATCCGGATTTCGCATGCAAAGCAGATTTCCGATTTGAATCTGGATGGATATGCAGTCGGAGGTCTTGCCGTAGGGGAAAGCCATGAGGAAATGTATCGGATTCTGGATGCTGTAGTGCCAAATCTTCCGGAGGATAAGCCGACGTATCTTATGGGAGTCGGTACGCCTGCGAATATTTTAGAGGCAGTGGAACGGGGCGTGGATTTTTTTGACTGTGTGTATCCCACCAGAAACGGCCGCCACGGACACGTATATACCAATCAGGGCAAGCGCAATCTGTTTAATCAGAAGTATGCAAAGGATACAAGGCCGATTGAAGAGGGCTGTCAGTGCCCGGCCTGCCGGAGATACAGCAGGGCCTATATCAGACATCTTTTAAAGGCAAAGGAAATGCTTGGAATGCGCCTTTGTGTACTGCATAATCTTTATTTTTATAATACGATGATGGAAGAAATCAGAGACGCGATTGAAAAAGGGCAGTATCGCAGTTATAAAGAGGAAAAACTCTACGGGATGGAAGCGCAGCCGTAATTATAATACCTGCTCACTCTAGCAGAAGTTTTG
>CANODN010000088.1 GCA_947564765.1 uncultured Roseburia sp.
TTTATCAGTTTAGTGAGGGAATATGTTGAATAATAATGGCTCAGAATGGCGCAAATGGGATTTTCATGTACATACACCTTATTCTATTCTTAATAATAATTATGGTTTTGATCCATATACCGATGTAGATAACGAGAATAAGTTTGATGAGTTTGTTCAAAAATTATTTTTATTAGCTCTTAATAGTAATGTTCATGCGATTGGAATTACCGATTATTTTGTTATAGATGGTATTCCTGACAAATATCAGGCTGTCGTAACCTATCGTGCAGTAAACGGAACCGTTGCAGGAGCAAATGCAAACGGCGAGTACAAAGTTGCTGTGGCATTGAGAGACGAAGCCGGCAGTTATGCGAAAGCTGAGAACGGCGGAAAAGCAGCATTGACGGAATCGCAAATTCCGGAAACAACGCCGAATAAAGGGTTTGGACCGGATGGTACATGGACTCCGGCAGAACCGATTCCGGGAACGGAAATAACCGGAAACATTACATTTGTGATTACTTATGATCCTAGCTATACTGTAACCTATACAGACGGCGTAGCAGGCGAGGAAATATTTGCGGACCAGGTTACAAGCGGTTTGAAAGAGGGAGATAATACCCCTGCATTTGTGGGAACGCTGGTACGGGAAGGTTATACCTTTAGCGGCTGGGCGCCTGCAGTTGCAGAAAAAGTAAGCGGTGATGCAGTTTATACGGCGCAGTGGACTAAAATTGAACCGACTTATACTGTGACTTATACAGATGGCGTATTAGATGAAGAAGTATTTGCAGACCAGGTTACAAACGGACTGAAAGCAGGAGATGACACCCCTGCGTTTGTGGGAACGCCAGTGAGGGAAGGCTATACCTTTAACGGCTGGGCGCCTGCAGTTGCAGAAAAGGTCAGCGGCGACGTAGTTTATACGGCGCAGTGGACAAAAGATGAGATTCCGGAGGAACCGACTTATACCGTAACCTATACAGATGGCGTATTAGACGAAGAAGTATTTGCAGATCAGATTACAAGCGGACTGAAAGCAGGAGATGACACCCCTGTATTTGTGGGAACTCCGGTACGGGAGGGCTATACCTTTAACGGCTGGGCGCCTGCGGTTGCAAAAAAAGTAAACGGTGATGCAGTTTATACGGCGCAGTGGACAAAGAACGAGATTCCTCCAGAGGAGCCGGATTATACTGTAATTTACACAGATGGAGTACCTGATGAAGAAGTATTTGCAGACCAGGTTACAAACGGACTGAAAGCAGGAGACGACACCCCTGCATTTGTGGGAACGCCAGTGAGAGAAGGCTATACCTTTAGCGGCTGGGCGCCTGCAGTTGCAGAGAAAGTCAGCGAAGATGCAGTTTACACGGCGCAGTGGACAAAAAATGAGATTCCGGAAGACCCGACCTATACCGTAATTTATACAGACGGAGTAGAAGGGGAAGAAGTATTTGCAGACCAGATTATAACCGGTTTGAAGGCAGGAGATGATACTCCTGCATTCGAGGGAACGCCAGTGAGGGAAGGCTATACCTTTAGCGGCTGGGCACCTGCAATTGCAGAAAAGGTAAGCGGCAATGTAGTTTATACGGCGCAGTGGACAAAGAACAGCAATCCTACAGGACCCGTGCGGCCTATAGGACCGACACAGCCGACAACACCAACACAGCCGACACAACCGACGGAACCAAAGCCAACGAAGCCAACGAAACCGGCAAAGAAGACACCAACGCAGCCGTCAGCACCGGCACAGGAGGAAACAACACCGGTACCGGAAGAAACAGCGACGCCGACGGCAACGGGACAGAGAGTTACAACACCAGCATTAGCAGATGCAAATCCTGAAGTAGAGGTGGAAGATGACGTTGTCCCACTTGCACAGACCGTATTAGATGACGCAGATGATGAGGAAGAAACAGAGGAACCAACAGAGCCTGAAATAGAGGAAATAAAAGATGAGATGGTGCCTCTTGCAGGAGGAGAAAATGGAAGCTGGGCGCTTTTGAATTTTGCCCTGATGATTTTGGGAGTCTTTGAATCTTTGATGCTTTTGATCGGATATTTTATCAATACCGAGAAGGAATCAGACGAAGAGGAGAAGAAACTGAAGAAGAAAGGCATTATGCGCCTGCTCAGTATTCCGATTGCCATTGCTGCCGTTGTAGTCTTCTGTCTGACAGAGGATATTACGTTAAAGACAGCTTTCGTAGACAAATGGACAATTCTGATGGCAGTTATCGCTGTTGTACAGACTGTAGTAGTAGCTCTTTCCCGTAAAAAGGAAGTAGAGGAATAGAAAAAAATAAAAGATCTCCGTTATTCCGGAATTGGGAATGAAGATCCCAAAGGGGGATAACGGAGTCTTTTTACTATCTATTGCAAAAAGGAAATATAAATAAAAATCAATTTGTTAGCAGGAAGGAATTATTTTGGTATCTAAAATGGGTTGTTTCCTCAAATTTGTCGTATGGGATTCATGTTGGAGCCGGAGATCCAGCATGAATATATAGTTGTATGGCAATAAAACAAATGTATTTACAGCTGTCTTGTCAGCCTGAACGAATTGTGTTATAATGCCATAAATACAAATTTTGGCAATATGCCAGAAGGCAGATATGGCAAAATAAGTAAGCTGCCGTTTTGCCGGGAGGATGATATGAATGCAAGCGAAAAGATTTCTAAATTGAAACAAGAAAAAGATGTGGTGATCCTGGCACATTATTATGTGGACCAGGAAGTGCAGAAGCTGGCGGATTTTGTAGGCGATTCCTATGCACTGGCGAAGAAAGCTGCCGAAACAGAGCAGAAAAATATTCTTTTTGCAGGAGTATCCTTTATGGGAGAAAGTGCAAAGCTTTTAAATCCAAAGAAGCATGTCTACATGCTGGATCAGACAGCAGGCTGTCTTATGGCAGATATGGTAACGGCAGAGCAGGTGAAACAGGCGAGGGAAAAATACCCGGAGGCTGCAGTTGTCTGTTATGTCAATTCCAGTGCCGAAGTAAAAGCCGAATCGGATGTCTGCGTTACTTCTTCCAATGCAGTGCGGGTAGTAAAAAAATTAAAGCAAAAGCAGATTTACTTCATACCGGACCAGCATCTGGCTCATTTTGTGGCAGAAATGCTTCCGGAGAAAGAATTTATTTATCATGACGGGTATTGTCCGACACACCGGATGATTGATCAGAAGTCTCTGATGGAAGCAAAAGCAAAGCATCCGAAAGCGTTGGTGCTTTCTCATCCGGAATGCGCAAAAGAGATTTTAGACCTGTCGGATTATGCAGGCAGTACCGCAGAGATCATAAGCTATGCCGGAGAAAATGCAGCAGAAGAGTACATAATTGCAACAGAAACAGGCGTATTTTATCAGCTGGAAAAAGAAAATCCCGGGAAGAAATTTTATCCGGTAATAGATTGTCAGGTCTGCCCGGATATGAAAAAAAATACGCTTTCCCGATTGGAATATGCACTGGAGCAGATCGGAAGCGGTGATCTGCCGGAGATCGAACTGGAGGAGCGAATTATGGAACAGGCAAAGCGTCCGTTGGTACAAATGCTGGAGCTGGCCCGTTAAAAGGATAGGGAGACAGAATGAAGACAGATATATTGATCGTAGGGGCAGGCTGCGCAGGCCTGTACTGTGCGCTTCACCTTCCGGCGGACAGGCAGATTCTGATGATAACCAAGGATGAACTCACTCACAGCGATTCTTTTCTGGCCCAGGGCGGAATCTGTATGCTGAAAGACGAATCCGACTACGCCAGCTATTATGAGGATACCATGCATGCAGGTCATTATGAAAACAATCCGGAATCGGTAGAAATTATGATTCGCTCTTCTAAGGACGCGATTCGGGACCTGATTGGATACGGAGTGGAGTTTCAGCGGGAGGAAGACGGAAGCTTAAGCTTTACGAAGGAGGGAGGCCATTCTGCAAAACGGATTTTATTTCATGCGGATATTACAGGAAAAGAGATTACTACAAAGCTGTTAGAGCAGGTAAAAAAACGCCCGAATATCCGAATTCTGGAATATTGTACCATGGTTGACCTGATATGCCGGGATAATTGCTGTTATGGAGCCGTGGTAAGGGATTCTTCCGGAGAGATCGATCGGATTGAGGCAGAAACCACAGTGCTTGCCTGCGGAGGAATCGGCGGAATTTACCGCCATACGACGAATTACCGGCATTTAACCGGGGATGGAGTTGCCATTGCACTAAAGCACAAAATTGCAGTGGAGCATGTCAATTATGTACAGATTCATCCCACAACGTTGTATTCCGACAAAGCAGAAGAAAGAAGCTTTTTGATTTCCGAATCCGTTCGGGGAGAGGGAGCCGTTCTTTACAATGCCAGGAAAGAGCGGTTTGTGAATGAACTGCTTCCAAGAGATGTATTAACCGAAAAGATTTATGAACAAATGAAAAAAGACAAGATGCCGTATGTCTGGCTTTCCATGGAGCATATTCCAAAAGAAGAGCTTTGGAACCATTTTCCCAATATTATAAAGCGATGCAGAGAACAGGGATATGACGTATTCAAAGAATGTATTCCGGTTGTCCCGGCACAGCATTATTTTATGGGAGGAATCAAAATAAATATGTCCGGCGAAACCTCCATGCAGCGGCTGTACGCAGTCGGGGAGACAGCCTGCAACGGCGTACACGGCAAAAACCGTCTGGCCAGTAATTCCCTGCTGGAGAGTCTTGTGTTTGCAAAACGCGCCGCAAAAGACATCGGGGAGCAGAAGCAGAGCACAGAGCGTGTTATAGATGAAGTTGACCTGACACAGTATCAGGACAAAGAAGCAATAGAAGCAGCGTATAAACAAACAATATTAAATGAGATTGAGAGGTTAAATAATTATGTATGATCCAATAACAATGAAATTAAACGCAGATCCTTATATTTTAAGTGCATTAAAAGAAGACATTACCAGTGAGGACGTGACAACGAATTCCGTTATGAGAAAGCCCCGCCTCGGTGAAGTGGATTTAATCTGTAAAGAAGAGGGCGTTATCTGCGGATTAGATGTATTCGCAAGGGTATTCGAGCTGATTGACCGTGAAGTGGAAGTAACCATTTTTGTAAAAGACGGAGATCAGGTAAAAGCCGGAGAAAAAATGGCCAAGGTCCGGGGGGATATCCGTGCGCTGTTATCCGGAGAGCGTACCGCATTAAATTATCTGCAGCGTATGAGCGGAATTGCAACCTACACACGGTCGGTGGCGGCATTGTTAGAAGGAACGGGCATACAGCTTCTGGATACCAGAAAGACAAGCCCGAATAACCGGATTTTTGAAAAATATGCAGTGCGGATCGGCGGGGGACATAACCACAGATATAACCTGACGGATGGGGTATTGCTCAAGGATAATCATATCGGTGCAGCAGGCGGAGTAAAGGAAGCCGTTGCCATGGCAAAGGAATATGCGCCCTTTGTACGCAAAATTGAAGTAGAAGTGGAAACTCTTGATATGGTAAAAGAAGCTCTTGAAGCAGGGGCAGATATCATTATGCTGGACAATATGACGCCGGAGGTTATGAAAGAAGCAATTCAGCTGATTGATCATAAAGCAGAAATCGAGATTTCAGGAAATGTAACGAGAGAAAATATCGAAAAAATCAAAGATCTGGGCGTAGATTATGTTTCCAGCGGCGCATTGACGCATTCCGCACCGATTCTGGACATTTCCCTGAAAAATCTGCATCCGGTTTCTTAACCTATTTCCCGATGCATGACCGGCACTGTCAAATGAGAGAAAGAAGGAAATGTATGAGTGGAGAAAAACGAAGGGAGAAATTATTAGAGGTTCTGCGCAATGCGCAAGCTCCGGTTTCCGGAGCGGCGCTGGCGCAAAGCCTTGCCGTCAGCCGGCAGGTGGTCGTACAGGACATTGCACTGCTTCGGGCGCAAAAGCAGGAAATCATCAGTACCTGCCGCGGATATATGATGAAAAAAGATTCGCCCTGCAGACGAATCTTCAAAGTACATCATTCGGATGAAGAAATGGAAGAAGAACTGAATCTGTATGTGGATTTCGGCGGCAGAGTGGAGGATGAATTTGTCTACCACAAAATCTATAATGTGATACGGGTGGAAATGGGGCTGCGGTCCCGTCTGGATGTCAGGGAATATATGGAAAAGTTAAAAAGCGGCATCTCCAAATCCCTGAAGGATGTTACGGCAGGATATCACTATCATACCGTAACGGCAGATTCAGAAGAGATTTTAGACAGAATCCAGGATGAGCTGCAGGCAAGAGGGTTTCTGGCTGAGCTTTTGGATTATGAGCCGATTGATTTTTGGAAATGACCGCTATATCAGGAAACCGGATCTCCGCTTCTGTCACAGAGAATTAGATTTCCGTTTGAATTGTAACGTACCTGCATATCTTCATTGAAAATACCGGGAATATTTCCCAGGTAAATCAGCTTGCTGTCTGCGTCATAACGGAAAAAGTGGGTGCGGCTTTCGGATTCGTTTTCCGGATTTTCACTGGAAATGGCAATTTCTGTATAAGCATCCTCCGAATCAATATCCATAAGGTAATATGCTCCTGTCCAGAGATAGGCAAGGGAGAGCTTTGTCAGCTCATCTGTAAAATCATTGCCATTTATGGTAAGGACTGGGAGCGCATTCGAATCATAATTGGCCGGAAGGGAATAGCATAGTTCATCATCGGAAGCGTCTCCGTTGAGATCATATCGGGCAGAAACGCCCGGAAAAAGCTTACGCATGTAATTGCCGTTATAAGCATATGCCTTCCGTAATCCGGTTAAACGTTCATAAGGAATATGAAATTCAAAGGTTCCGGAAGCATAAGGCCCAAGTACATAGGGATTGCTGATAAAAGATATGCCGCTGCGGTCAAAATACCAGCAGGCGGAGTCATTCAGCAGAGAGCTGTCAATGTCTGCATCCGCGCCTTCAAACAAATATTCATCCCGATAAACAGGCAATGCGGCCTGATCGGTTAAATCGCTTAAAATCATCTGGTGAAAAGCGGCAGAATCATCACTCAGGGACTCCAGATAAAGACGTTCCCCTGTTGCAGTGTCAAAGGTAACGCCATAGCTCCATACATTGCCATGGGCACCGCCGGTATAATCGCTTTGTGTAAAGACAACAGAAATAATCTTATCATCACAACGCTTCAGCGTGTAGGAGAAGTCAGCCGTATAGGATATGGAAGCCGGAGCTTCCGTAGAATCCAGGGACATAAGATATTCCTCTTCTGCTATAGAAGCGTTTTCTGTTTCAAAATTCCAAAAGGTATGAAACTCTGCTAAAATGGCAGAATTGATTTTAGTTGCGGCGTCCGGATTATCCGTAATAGAAAATTGGGGATAAACTGCGTTCGCAGTCAGTACAGAAACATCCGGATAGTCTTTGGGAGAAAAAGAAGAAGATTTCTTTTCTTCCGTTATTTCAATGCCATAAAGGGTTTTTAGAGACCCGGCAGACGCTGCAGAATCCGCAGAGTCCAAAGGCAGGTCATCTGAACCGGTATCCGTTATCTCTGTTGCGTATGTATTTTCCTGCGAAGCTTCGGAAGCCGGTTTTGCCGTGCAGCCGGAGAAAAGTGCAGTTGGAAGCAGGGTAAAAGTAAGAAGGAGCGTTAAAGTTTGTTTTTTCATAAGGGAACCTCCTGTTCTACTACAAGATATTATATACACTGCATCATATCGCAGAAGGAAGTCTGATGCAATTAAGATTTCCTTAAGGTTAAGATTTTTTTTGGAAAAAATACTTGCGCCGTAAATATAATTGTTGTAAAATTTTATTTGTATAAACAATTTCATTTCTCAAGTT
>CANODN010000089.1 GCA_947564765.1 uncultured Roseburia sp.
TTGAGAAAGGATATGAGCGCTATGTGTAATCTTTCACAGGGAATTAGGGAAAATGCAACAGATAATGCCATAGCAGGCGTAATAATGAATATGCACAAAAAAGGCTATACGTTAGAGCAGATAGCAGAATGTGTGGAAAAGACTATTGAAGAAGTAGAAACTGTTATCAAAAAGCGGGAGTCTGTATTGTGGACGGTGCGCCCAAAAGGAGGAATATGAGCGACAACATTCATTGGAAGGTTGCTCTATTGTGGGATTTGTAAAAGGAGAGTTGATGAATTGAAAGGGTGAATGAAATGTACAAGGTGGAGATAAAATTTGATCCCAATAATCTGACGCAGTATGAAATGGATAAAATATGTGAACAGACAGACGAGATTTTTGAGAAGGAAGATTTGAATTGTGCAGATAGAGAGCCGGGACACAGAGTATATCTTGACCGGGGGCGTAAACAAGATTATGGAAGGTTTTGGGCGGCAATCTTTGCGTTAAAAAGTGCAGCGGGAATTTCAAAACATCTCCAGGAGTGTTTCTGGTACAATGGAGATGAGAAAGAAAATTTGATTACCGATTTCATGAGAAATGAAATCAATGGATAGTATGCAGAGAAAAGACTAAAAAAAGCATTACGCATATTGAATACACTATATATTGTACAAAAAATATTGACGAACACAATATATGGGTATATAATAATACAGAAGTTATTATTTTTTCTGTTTATATGCAGAAAATCAAATTTGGTTCCGGCGTGGGCTGGAAGTAAAACTTTCAGGCAGAAGCCTGCCAAAAAACAGGGATACAAAACGGCACTGATTATAGGATGATAGTCAGTGTCTTTTTTTGTGTTCTGGAACATAGCAAGATCAGCAGAAAGGAGATGGTAACGTGGATATGTCAGGTTACAAGCAAACAGAAGAAAAGAAGGAGGATATGGAAAATATCGTATTTGGCCGGGGACACGACAGTATGGAGCTGATGGCAAGGTTCGGCTGTGCAGGTTATATGCAGAAATTTTATGAATTTCTTCAGGGGAAATTTCACCCGGAGAACATCATGGCAGAAGACGCTCCAAATCTGTCCAGAGACCAGGCCTGGCATGTGATCTACTGCATGCAGGAGTATTTCGGCATTTTTGACGACCGGTTTGAATGCTGCAGGGAATGTGACACAATTTTTGACAGTTATGAAGAGGGCACAGTCATTAACGAAGATACGGAGCCTGTGGAAAGGAATACGGTATTTGAAGGACCGTATATCCACCGGTTTACGGAAGAGGAATATGGACATTACTGTGAAGACTGCCGCCCCGACTGATTCCTGTGGATGCGTGAATCAGCAGGAAGATGGAGCGTAGGAAGAAGGAGGAATATTTTCATGTCAGCACTATTTGAAACATGGACGTTAAAACAGGAGCTTCCGGATCCGTTTGCAAGGATTGTCAGGGAGAGCGGAGGAAAAAGAACCAGTGTAAAAGAAAAGGATTGTTCCACATATAATATGGGAAAAGCAAAATCGGCGACCCTGCATCCACCCACCCTGTGGGCGATCTTGGGACTGATAGAACTGATGGGGGGATATGGATCTGGCGCCGCCGGGTTTCAGGCAGGGAATGAAGAAGTCAATTTTTTTTGTGTGGAGTATGAGAAAACGGATGGGAAATACGCTCTTGTCTATAACAGCAGGAATGGAAAAGTCAAAGGATTAAGAATGCAAAACGGTAAGATGGAACCACTGCCTCCCGTATCAGAAAGGGGAAGCAGCGGAGAAGAGTACATGATGCTTTTTGCATTTTTGAGTGTAGATAGCATCGACGGCATGTATAACCGTGAATTTGCTTCTCATTTTTATGATATCCGGTCTCACTTGGAGGGAGAGGATGTATTAACCGATGAAGAGCTTCTAAGCTGTGCGTTTGTCTGCTGTGATAACCTGTACCGCAGGATTGAATCGGGAAGCATGATGGGAGAAGGTGCGATTCCCCTAGAAGAAAGCCAGCTTGCAGGTCCGGATTTTATTACCCCTTATCTTCTGCATACGGGTGTATACAGCCCGAATGAGATTGAGTGCGGGGAATTTGAAATCTTAGCTGCAAGGCCGCTGCTTAAAGAAACGACACTTGGAGCGCTGAAGGGGAAATTCAACCAGGGAAGGACATACCCAGAGGAATACAGGCGCATGATTCCGGATCTGCCGGATTACTACCGGGTGAATACAGAGACACAGGAGATACTGACGATGATCACCAATACACCGGCAAGGTTTTTCATGCTGGCAGGCGAATCCGGAGCCGGGAAGACTACGGATTCCAAGATCATTGCACAGGCGCTTGGATATCCTCATTTTGTTTTTACCTGCGGGCCCAATACGGAGGAGACGAGCCTGATGGTGTCCATCCTGCCGAACATTGACAGCTGTAAGCTGCCAGAAGAGCACTGGCCTACGATGGAGGATTTTTTAATGGATCCCGCTTCGGCAGTTGCAGAGCTTACCGGTATGTATCCGGGAAATTTGGAGAGAGAAACCGCTTCCCAAAGAATTTTAGGGGAGATTTACCAGAGAGGCTATGAAAAGGCCAAAGGGGAGAAGGATTTTATTAAGAAGGAGTCCACCATCATCCAGGCATGCCGGATGCCGTCCGTCATAGAGATCCAGGAGGTGTCCATGATTGAAAAGCCGGGGACTCTGACCCGTCTGAACGCGCTGTTTGATGATTGTGCGAAGACGGATCTGCTGAACGGGGAAATCATAGAACGCCATCCCGATACGGTCGTTATTTTAACGGCCAACCTTGATTATATCGGGTGCCAGATGTTCAATGAATCGGTGCTATCCCGTATGAACCTGATCCAGCACCGCAGGGGCATGAGTGCAAAGGATATGGCAAAACGGGCGGTAGAGCGGACAGGCTGCAGGGAATTTGAAATTGTGCATGGGATGGCGCAGGTGGTAGGAAATATCCATAAATATTTAATGAAGAAGCAGGTACAGGGCGGCGTATGTGGGTATCGGGAACTGGAAAACTGGGTATGGAGCTATCTGGCAAGCGGGGATATCGTTCATTCGTCTTACCATACGGTGGTAAGCAAGGCATCCCCTTACCCGGAGGACCGGGAAGAGATCCTGAATACGTATATTCTGCCCTATTATGAAACGGCGGCGTAAAGGAGGACTATGGAACGAAACGGAACATTTCGGGAACTGGTGCAGGAAGAAAAACGGAAGCTTATGAATGAGGAAATCTTTGAGTCTGCATTTTATAAGGAAATGCTGCTGTCTGTGGCAGGAGAACTGACCGGAGGCACTTTGAAGAAAGTGGAGCTGGTGAAATTCCCGGAAAGCGGATGGGCGGGGAAATGCAATACTAAGAGGGTGCTGTTAAATATAGAAAACTGTGTCACGGCAAGCTTTCCTTCCGTATCGCTGAAGAATGACAGTATCACAGGTTTTCTCGGCCATGAATGCGGGCATTGGAATTTCTCGGATTTCAAGCTGAGAAAAAAGTATCTGGAAGGGCTGAAAAAAGGAGAATGGTACCTTCATCCCCCGAATCCTGCAACGGAATCGGAAGCAGAGCATCTGGAGGAGATCAATGGATACCTGGAGCAAAAGCATGAGGCGGCAGCTTCCCTTTTAGCGGAAACGGCATCTTATATCCAGAACATGCTGGAGGATGTATATGTAGAGCAGAAGATGTGCGAGAGATATCCCGGCAGTATCAGGAGAGGGATCAGACAGAACAGGATCTGGAATGCAGAACGGATTCCGAGCTTAAAGGTACAGATGGAAAACGGGTATAAACCTGCGGCTATTCTGTTAAACCTTATGGCACAGTATTCCCTGACAGGTACGGTCAATAACTGGGAGGACATAGCAGACAGGCTTTTGGAGATTTTAGAGCTTGTAAAACCAGTGATCGATACGGCGGCCACCTCTGAGGATGCCAAAATGCGGATGGATGCCACAAACCGGATTCTGCTGATTATCTGGGAAGTGCTTTTGGAAGAAATCCAGGAGATAGAACAACAGCAGAATTGTCAAAACGCAGGGTCGCAGGAACAAAAGGAGGAGGCACAGGACTCGTCAGGAGAACCGCAGGATTGGCCGGAAGAACCACAGAATCAGCCGGAGGGTACTGATTTCCAGGATGAGCAGAAAAACCAGTCGGAGAATGCAAAGAAGCCGGAACATCTGCAAAGCCGGCAGAGTGAATCACAGAGCCGGCAAGAGAGAAATGGTCAGCCTAAAGAGTCACAGAGTCAGAAGGAGGAGCCAAAAAACAAACAGGAGGAAACCTGCCAGCCGGGAGCTTCTAAGGAGAAAGAAAAGCAAAATAAGCAGGCAGGAACGCAGGAGCCGCAGGAAAGACGGGAAGAATCACAATCAGACAGTAAAGAAACTGTGAGACAGATGATCGAACAGCTTCGGGGACAGCTGCCAGAGTTCCTGCTTGAAAAGGATGGCGAGGATGTAGAAGGAAATCTACAGAAAATGGGCGAAGTCTCCCGAGTAAACGCATTGCTTCCAGACGAGCAGGTTGTGGAAACAAGGGACCGGCTCACGGAGTATATACAGGAAATGGCAGAAGAGCTGGCTAAGCGGGAGCTGGAAGACAGATTCTGCCTGGAATTATCCCGTGAACTCCTAGCAACGGAATTTGACGGTGACCACAGAAAGGTAAAGAAAATCCTGAAACGGGAAACAAAGTTTTCCAAAAGTACGCGGCTTCGGTGCACAGCCTGTGAGGATCAGGTCCGGGATATTATGCGCCGGATGAAGCCGAGGCTCTTGCCGGTATTAAGCTGCCAGGGGACGGCTATGGAGCGGAACCTGTTCTTTGGTTCACAGATGAATTATCAGGCGCTTTACGATCCGGGAAAACGGATTTTCTGCAACCTGGAAGTACGAAAGAAGATTAATACCGCGGTGGCTTTGCTGATTGACATGTCAGGTTCCATGATGGATCAACGGATAAAGCAGGCGAGACTATGTGCCTTGTGCCTGTATGAGTTCTGCAGGAGCGCAGGGATTCCGATACTGATTTACGGGCATCACACAGACAACAAACAATACAGGAGGGTGCAGAATGAAACCGTATATCTCCATTCGCTTGCGGAATTCGATGCCGATTGCAATGACAAATACCGTATCGCCGGTATCGAAGCGGATGGCTGCAACCGTGACGGAGCCGCCATTATATTTGTAGGAGAGAAGCTTGCGAAGCGTCCGGAAAAAATAAAGCTATTGTTTCTGATCAGTGACGGGTTTCCAAATGCAAGCTGCTACAGAGGGAAAGAGGCGGAGGCAGATCTGCTGCAGATTAAGGAGAAGCTGGAAAAGAAAAGGATTACCATGCTGACGGCGGCAATCGGGGAGGATAAGGAAGCGATCCAGAGGATTTATAAGGAAGGATTCTTTGATATTTCTGATTTGGAACAGCTGCCATATATCCTGCCAAAACAGATTTTAAAATATATCCGAAGATAATGGAAACAGACAGACTAAGAAGGACAGCCCGGACCGGCTGTTTTTTTCGTCTTTATATTCAGAAGGAGATTGTAGCGGTAGGCTTTGCAGGTGAGAAAGGAGAAGCTTATGGGGGAAAGATTGAAGAATGAAATACTGGAGATGACGTTTGACCTGGACCGGTTCTTTCAGCCCGGCTATGTGATCGAGCTGTGTGAAAATACCTATTACCGGGGATGCAGGGATAAACGGGTGCTTGCCGGTGCATTGCCGCAGGCAGAAAGATTTCCGGGGATAGAGGCTGCTGAAAAGTTTATCTACAGGCATTTGCGGTGTGCGGATTGGAACGTATGTATCTGCCAGGTGTGCTGGGTACTGCTTTCCGTGGAGAGTGAACTGAAAGAGCCGGATCTTTATTGGGACGGCAGAGGATTTAGCCCGGATTTGGAGAAAGCCCTCGCTTTTTCCAGTTACCGGAAGATCCTGTCCTGCCAGAAGAGGGAACATCTTCAGGAAATCAGTATGGTTGATCTGCGGATTTTTCCAAGAAAGCAGATCATGCTGGCTGCATAACAAAGGGAAGGAGGAGCACGGATGAAAAGAAAGGAACAAAGAGATCAGAAAAACATAAGGGGCCGTATTGCGGTCCCTTTGGAAAGGAGCGAAGTGTATGCTGGGTAAATTTTATGAAAATGTAGTGGATGTTGAGCTGTACTGCCAGATGGTGGACCTTATCTATCGTCTGTCGGAACACACAAATAAGGAACAATTATACAGATGGATGGAAAATTCTGCATTATTCTTTCGCAAACCAAACCAGGAAATGGAAGATGCGTATGGTCTGCGTTATCCCGGAGAGGTGTTGGAGCGTCTGGATGAAAAAGAGACGGTAACAGAAAGACAGCTCCGGGCATTGGGCCTTGCGCTGGCAGAGACGAAGAAAGTACAAAATGACGGAATGTTCATTGGGAAACAACAACCGTCCTTTTGGAAACGGATAAAGCGTACCTTAAAGAAAAATGATCTGTTCTGGCTTGGGATCCAGTATTTAGCGGAGGATGGGTCAAGGGAGCTGTATGAGAAGCTGCTGGATTTCCCGGTACAGTCCGTAGAAGAGCAGATTTTTATTCTGTCGCTGCTTCCGGATGACCATGTGGTATGGGAAAAGGTAAAAGGAAAGCTGAACCTTCTCCTTGGGAAAGAGCGGAAAATTTCCGTCTACGCTCACTCGGAGTTATATGCGTGGCTGGTCACGCGCTATCATGAAAGGGCGAAAGGATATCAGAAAAAGGATATTATGGCATTGAAATACCTGTTACGCCTCCCGTTTTCCTATGCAAAAGAAGGAAGCACGGCAAGGAGGGAGCTTCTGAAGGCCGGATATACCGTGCAGGAGATCATGTACCTCAGTATGTCCCTTTTATACCAGGCCCGTGCAGTGAATATGTTAAAGAAGGACGGGCTGACGGCAGAACGGATGGCAGTGGAGACGTGCATGCTGTTCCTTGAAGGGGACGGGGAACACCTGGATGTGGCAGGAGATTTCTGCAGGCAGATATTAGATGATTACCGGTACTTTCACGTACGGCTTGAAGATACTACCGGTATTTTTGACAGGCTCTATGAGCTGCTGAAAGTAGAAAATGTTCAGACCTATCAGCTGCTTCTTTCCTGTGACAGAAATGAAGAAAGACATAGCAGGTGGTTTCGGATCGACTTAACAGACACTAAATGGCAGGAATTGTATTTCCAGATCGATGAAAACAGCTTCAGAAGATGGGTATTTGAAACTTTAAGCATGAAACGGTATGGGAAGGAAAAAATGGAACAGTACCTTTCGGCATATCAGGAATTGACCGGAGAAAGCTTTCTGAAGCATTTCTGGAAGCTGGAGAATTATCATCTGAATGATATTTTCTCTACACTGGCGGAGCTGGAGATGATATGCCCGCTCAGCCTGCTGAGGGAATATCTGTCAGAACGCCGTTCTGACAAAGAGCAGGTGGATCAGAAGTGGAAGAATATGGCGGATTACCTGAAAACTTATATGAAGGGGCTGCAGACGCCGAAAGCGTTGGAGATGCTGTTTCGGATTGCGGAGGAAATCGGGATTTCCGATCAGGGATTGTTTGCGGTAGAGGATTTGTTATTGGAGAGTGTCGGGATGGAAGACAGCTGTAAAAGAAGTTATTACAGTTATTACGGTTCTTCCTCTTTTGCTTTTTCCAGAATTGACCTGATACGCCCGTTCCTTAGCCTGGAAGAGCACCGGAAGCTTTTTTATATTATAGAGCGCCATATTTTTGTGAATTATCCGGATAAATACCTTT
>CANODN010000090.1 GCA_947564765.1 uncultured Roseburia sp.
ATGCGGAGGATAAGTATTTTGAGGATTGCAGGAGATGGTGTGATTTTGCGGAAATAGGACGGATAAGGCTTGTAATCCTTTAAAAAATCCTTTAAAATGTACGTTAGGCACATTGGCATTGAGGAACTCCTGAAGGGAATACGATAAGGAGTAATGCAAATGAATAAAAGAATATATCTGGGTTTATGTCTGTTTTTGTGTATGGGATCAGGCTGCGGAGAGGCCTCACGGTCTTATTTTGAAGAAGCCTCCGAGGCTGCATTGGAGACGGAGCTGAAGGAGGAAGAAACAGAAAGGCCTGATGTGAGAGAAACGGAGTTAACAGCAGATTCAGACTGTTATGTATATATCTGCGGAGCCGTTGTTCATCCGGGCGTATATAAGCTGCCGGCAGGAAGCCGTATTTATGAAGTGGTATCTTTGGCGGGCGGATTGGCGGAGGAAGCCTGTGAAGACAGTATCAATCAGGCAGAGGAAGTAACAGACGGACAGATGATAAAGGTGATTACGAAAGAAGAAGCAAAGGAGCAGAGAGCCGCATCCGGGGAAGAAACCGGAATAAAGCCGCAGGAGTCAGATCATAAGGTAAATCTCAATACGGCAGATGCCGGTGAGCTGATGACGCTTCCAGGCATCGGAGAGAGCAAGGCAATGCAGATTCTTTCATACAGAGAAGAGAAAGGCGGATTTTCTTCGGAAGAAGAGATTATGAACATTACAGGAATAAAGGAAGGCGTCTATTCTAAGATCAAAGACTATATAACGGTTAATTGAGGTGTAAAAATGGCAAAAAAGGTTCTCGTGGTAGATGATGAAAAATTAATTGTAAAAGGCATTCGTTTCAGCCTGGAGCAAGACGGCATGGAAGTCGAATGTGCCTACGACGGTGAAGAAGCGCTTCGTATGGCCACAGATCATGAATATGATCTGATTCTTTTAGATGTTATGCTGCCTAAAATGGATGGCTTTGAAGTCTGCCAGCATATTCGGGAATTTTCCAGTGTACCGATTGTAATGCTGACGGCAAAAGGCGATGATATGGATAAAATATTGGGGCTGGAATACGGAGCGGATGATTACATTACCAAACCGTTTAATATATTAGAAGTCAAGGCAAGAATCAAAGCTATCATGCGCCGCGTATCGGCAGGCAGGCCAAAGGCAGAGAAATCCTCCGTGATTGAAGATGGAGATCTGAAAATGGACTGCGAGAGCAGAAGACTTTTTGTAAAAGGAAAAGAGATTAATCTGACAGCCAAGGAATTTGATCTGTTAGAGCTTTTAGTAACAAATCCCAATAAAGTATACAGCAGAGAGCGGCTTTTGAACCTGGTCTGGGGCTATGAATATCCGGGAGATGTGAGAACCGTAGATGTTCATGTCAGGAGAATGAGAGAGAAGATCGAAAGCAATCCCAGTGAGCCCAAATATGTGCACACCAAATGGGGTGTAGGCTATTACTATCAGGGCTGACGGCAAGCAGGGTGCGAAAATGACAAAGAAGAGAATTCGGGATATTTTTAAAGGACTTAGAATACGGCTGATCTGTTTGTTTTTGATCATGGGGATTGTACCAATGGCGGTTTTGCGCATGGGGATGCTGCGCTCCTATGAGAAGAAGGCAATTTCAAACCGGGAAATCGATGTATTAAGCCAGGCAAGGATTTTGACGAACCAGATCCTGTTTAACAACTATCTGGAAAATGCAGATTCGGAAATGATCAACTCCCAGTTAGAGCAGCTTTCCAATATCTATGATGGAAGGATCATCGTGATCAACGACAGCTTTCACATTATACAGGATACGTATGACCTGGATGAAGGCAAAACGATTGTGTCGGAAGAGGTAATGCGGAGCTTTCAGGGAGAAGAGATTTCCAAATACGATTCGGAGAATTGCTATATTGAAATGACGCTTCCCCTTATAGAACAGACGAACAAAGAGGTTATCGGGGTATTGCTGGTCAGTGTATCTACAGACAGTATCGTGCTGAATCAGGAATATTTAGAGAACAGTGCAAGGGTGATCCAGCTCTTTAGCGCTATGGTGGTTCTTCTGGCTGCTTTGGCTCTGGCAAGAGCGCTGGTAAAACCTTTCCGGAAAATGGCGGGAGAGATTGTTGAAATCCAGAATGGCTATGAGGATACATTAAAAATTCATTCCTATACGGAAACAGAGATCATTTCAGAGCGTTTTAACCAGCTGTTTGGCAGAATGAAGGTGATTGATGAATCCAGAGAGGAGTTTGTATCCAATGTCTCCCATGAGCTGAAGACGCCCCTTACATCTATGAAGGTTTTGGCAGATTCCCTGAACGGACAGGAGGATGTTCCGGTAGAGCTGTACAAAGAATTTATGAGTGATATCGGCAATGAAATCGACAGAGAGACAAAAATCATCAATGATCTTCTGTCTCTGGTTAAAATGGACCGTTCTGCTGCAGATTTAAACATTTCCAGTGTCAATATCAATGAGCTTTTGGAAGCGATTTTAAAACGTCTGCGGCCGATTGCGCAGCGGCAGCATATCGAACTGGTTTTAGAGAGCTTCCGGCCGGTCAGTGCAGAGGTGGATGAGGTCAAGCTGACACTGGCTATTACAAATCTGATCGAAAACGGAATTAAATATAATAAGCCGGAGGGCTGGGTACATGTATCGCTGAACGCAGACCATCAGTATTTTTATGTGAAGGTGGAGGACAGCGGGATCGGAATACCGGAGGATTCCATGGAGCATATTTATGAGAGATTTTACCGGGTAGATAAGTCTCATTCCAGAGAGATCGGCGGTACTGGCCTGGGCCTTGCAATTGCGAGAAATGCCATACTGATGCACAGAGGTGCGATCAAGGTATTCAGTACAGAAGGAGAGGGAACCATATTTAATGTCCGGATACCTTTAAATTACATTTTGACATCATAGGAGGAATGGATATGAAAGAAATACGGACATATTTTCTGTTTTTCCTGCTATTGCTTGTCCTGCCAGGAAGTATGGGATGTGGAAACGAGTCAAATGAAACTAGTGATTATTCTGTTTATTATTTGAATAAAGAAAGTACCAAAATCATTTCAGAGCCTTATGAGCTTACTTCGAAAGAAGAAGATACAAAAGCAGTGATTGATGAACTGCTTTTGGCAATGTCATCCGACACGGATGATGTGGAGCGGGTAAAACCGATTCCCACCGGGGTTGAGGTGGTGAAGTATGATTTCGAGGAAACACTGCTTACGTTATATTTTAATGATGCATACAGCAGTATGGACAGGATTGGAGAGGCGCTGACAAGGGCGGCGATTGTCCGTACACTGATGCAGGTGGAGCGGGTGGAATGTCTGTCTTTTTATGTAGGAGATGTTCCCCTTACAGACCGGAGCGGGAACCCGGTGGGCGTCATGACAAATGAGAGCTTTATCGAAAACCCGGGAGAACAGATCAACTCCATACAGGAAGCAAATCTTGTCCTGTATTTTGCAAATTCCAAAGGAAACGGTCTGGTGCAGGAGACGAAGGAAGTTCATTACAGCAGTAATATTTCTATGGAAAAGCTGGTTATGGAAAATCTTCTGGAGGGACCGGCCGGCAAGGAGGCTCAATATGCCATTCCGGAGGGAACGAAGCTGATGAATGTATCTGTCGCAGACGGGGTATGTTACGTCAGTCTGGATGAGAGCTTTTTAAATCAGAATTATAATATTGATGAGGCGATTGTGATTTATTCGATTGTCAATTCCTTGTCAGAGATTCCTACGATCAATAAGGTTCAGATTTCTGTAAACGGAGATACCGGCGGCGTTTATCGGGCCGATTTCCCATTGGCTGAGTTTTATGAGAGGAATCTGGATTATGTAGAAGAATAAAAAAGAAGGGAAGTGGGCAGTCAGAGTTGACGAAACGTAAAGTCTGTTTTCTGTCCCTGGCATTTTTAACGGGAATTGCCGCAGCAGAGTACCGACAGTTTTTGCTGTGGCAGCTTCTGTTTTTATATACATTGGTATGGGTTATTTTGATAGGAAGAGAATACCGCAAAACCATAAAAACTGTTTTTTGGGTTTTTCTGTTTCTGCTGGCAGTCAGCTTCGGCATCTGCGACAGCTATAGCAGGCAGGCCTTTTTGGAACATTGCGGTTCTCTGTTAAAGGAAAATACCGAGTGTCTGGTACAGGGAAAAATATATCAAAAAGAAAAGCAAGAGAAGAACGATTCTATTTCTTATTATCTGAAGAACTGCAAGGTGCAGTTTGGTCATACATATCATTCATGTAATCAAATCTTATTAAATCTAAAGGCCGGTGAATATGCAATCGGCGAAATCCTGTGTGTAAAAGGAAAAATAAAACCATTTGCCCTGCCTGTAAACGAAGGAAATTATAATGAGCGGGGATATTATCAGAGTCTGAATATTGATTTTGGCGTAGAAGGTGAAAAAGTGCTTCTGGTAAAGGGGCGAAAAAATATGTGTAAAGAACAGCTTCTGATTCTGAAAGAAAGAATGACAGAAAGCTACCAGCGGGCAATGCCAAAAAAAGATGCCGGTGTCCTTTCGGCTATGGTTTTGGGAGAGAAAGGGCTTATGGATGATGAAAGGAAGAGATTGTATCAAAGTGCCGGAATCAGTCATATCATTGCGATTTCCGGGCTGCATATTTCCATGCTGGGCATGGCTGTTTATCATCTGATCCAAAAAAGAGGCGGAGGCTATTTTGCGGCAGGCGTGATTGCCGGAACGTTTATTTTGGGATACGGGACTTTGATCGGATTCGGGATATCGGCAAGCCGTGCCATAGGAATGTTTCTGATTTTGCTGTATGCAAAATACAGAGGGAGAAGCTATGACAGAATTACAGCTCTTGCGCTTATGGCGGCGCTGCTTGCCGGAAGAAATCCTGGGATTGTACATAATGCAGGTTATTTACTGTCTTTTGGCGCAGTCTGCGGCGTTATTTTTGCAGAGGAGCTTATGCTGCATAAAGATACAGATATAAAGCTGCAAAAAATAAAGGAAATGATTCTGGTGAGCTTTTGCATTCAGCTTATAACAATTCCGGTGATGTGTCAGTTTTTTTATGAAATTTCCGTATATACCCTGGTGATCAATATGGCAGTGCTTCCCTGTATGGGTGTTTTGCTTGGGTTGGGAATTTTTGGCGGTGCGATCGGATGTGTATTTCCTTTTTTGGGAAAGCTTATCTTATATCCCTGCTATTTGATCCTTCTGTTTTTTGACTGGATTTGTGAATTGTTTGCGAAACTGCCGCAGTCGTCTTTGATCACAGGAACTTTTTCGGCAGAGATGCTGTTTCTGTGGTATGGTCTGCTTTTTGCATTTGTGATAGTTTGGAAGAAAAAAAGAAATATTTCGGCAGTTTTATTTCTCCTGCCGATGGGTATGATGCTTTTCGGACAAAAGCACAGATTATTTGAAATTGATATTCTGGATGTAGGACAGGGAGACGGTATTTATATTTCTGCCGGAGATAACACCTCTGTGTTTATTGACGGCGGAAGTACCGATGTTTCCAAAGCAGGTACTTACCGTATTTTGCCCTTTTTAAAATACAAAGGTATCCGCCGGATAGATTACTGGTTTGTCAGTCACTGTGATGCAGACCATATCAGCGGGCTTTGTGAAATCATAGATTCAGATTATAAGATCCGGCATCTGGTGGTATCTGCCTATATGCCCGTAGATGACGCATGGAAGAAATTAAAAGCATTGGCAAAAGAAAAGGGAATTGATATTTTGACCATGAGAGAAGGCGATGCCATCAAGGGGGAAAATGACAATTGGCAAATACAATGTGTTGCGCCAACGCAGGAGAGCCTGGGCAGAGAGCGGAATGCAAATTCCATGGCGCTGCTTTTACAGCACGAATACGGTACGGGATTTTTTGGAGGAGATATGGGAGAAGCACAGGAGCGGGAGCTGGTCAGACAAAGGAAGCTGCCAGAGACAGATGTATATAAAGCATCGCATCATGGTTCCGACACATCCAACGGTAAGGAAATTTTAGACGCGCTGCGGCCCAAAATTGCAGTGATTTCCTGCGGTATGGATAACCGGTATGGGCATCCGGGAAAAGAGACGCTGGAACGGCTGGAGGAGGCGGGCAGCCTTGTTTATGAGACAAGATATCTGGGCCAGATAAAAATCATGGGTACAAATCTTGAAGTGAAGGGTTTTTCTGTGTTAGAATAGGCCTATGAAAACGATTGATGAAGATATAAAAAAAGAAAACTTCAGGCAATGCTACCTGCTCTATGGGGAAGAAGGCTACTTAAAAAAGCAATACCGGGACAAGCTGGTGCATGCCATGACGGACCGGAGCGATACGATGAATTTTTCTTCCTATGAGGGAAAAGATATCCGTCCGGGCGAGCTTGTGGATCTGGCAGAAACGCTGCCCTTTTTTGCAGAGCGCAGAGTGATTCTGGTAGAGGACAGCGGATTTTTCAAAAATTCCTGTGAAATCCTGGCAGATTATCTGTCTGAGATCAATCAGACCACAAGCTTTATTTTTGTGGAATCGGAAGTAGACAAGCGTTCCAAAACATACAAAGCTATAAAGAAATACGGCTCGGTGGTTGAGTTTGCAGAGCAAAGCGAAGCCTTGATCACCAGATGGATATTGGGAAGAATCGGAAAGGAGAATAAAAAAATCACAAAATCTGTCCTTGTCCTTTTTTTGGGCAGGACAGGTCTTGATATGAGCCGTATCGACAGAGAGCTGGAGAAGCTTTTGTGTTATACCATGGAAAAGGAAGTGATTGAAGCAGAAGATGTGGAGGCTGTAGTCACAGAACAGATCGAAAATAAAATTTTTGAAATGGTAGATGCCATTGTTATGCACAACCAGAAAAGAGCACTGGATCTTTACTATGATCTGCTGGCTTTAAAAGAGGCGCCTATGCGGATTTTATTTTTGATTGCCAGACAATTCCGTCTTTTGCTGGAAGTAAAAGAATTAACCGGGAAGGGATACAGCAGTTATGACATTGCCGGAAAAGTCAAAATACCGGAATTTGCAGTCCGTAAAAATCAGTCTCAGGCAAAACAGTTTTCCATGGAGCAGCTTTTTACTGCATTAAAAGACGGAGCAGAAACAGAAGAGCGTGTAAAAACAGGAGAATTGAACGATCAGATTGCAGTAGAGATTTTTATTGTGAAATACGCAGCATCTATTGACACTTGATGGATACAGTATTACCATTGGGTAACAGAGGAGGATTACAATGAACATAGAAAAAATGAATAAAGAATTAAAAGAAGAAAACAGAAAGTCAAGAAACAAACGGATTATTTCCATAGCGGTTGTGCTTTTTGTTGTTTGCGTCGGCGTTTATTGGATTATGCCGAAAAGTTTCGAAATGGGCGCCAGCGGAGCTTTTGAGCGGGAGAAAGTGGAAGAGAGTGCCGGCCAGGTGATCGAATTATTAAACGAGGATGATTTTGAAGGTTTAATAGAAATTTCTACAGAAAAGATGCAGGGTTCCATTCGTACAGGAGCGATTGAATCCGTTCGGGAAGAGATCAGCAAGGACTGGGGTGAATGTATATCCATAGGAGAAGAATCCTATATGACAGAAGTAAAACAAAAGGGAAAGCATATGGCGGCCATACAAAAGGTTGTGTCTTATAAGAATGTGGATGTGATTTATACGATTTCTTTTGACAAGGAAATGAAACTGGCGGGATTGCATATAACAGAAAAAGCAGAACCGGAAACGGAAAATCAGGAATAAAATACGGAAATAGCAAATGGATAAATACATGGGTTAATACACTCTATAGCCT
>CANODN010000091.1 GCA_947564765.1 uncultured Roseburia sp.
AAATTGTCCAGCAAATGAATATTACTATACTCATATGCTGCAAAAATCTGGTAAGCAAATACATAATCCTCTGTATAGATAAAAATATAATGATCTTTTTCAAATAATTCGGGATCTTCAAAATTATGTAAGGATGTGAACATGGTTCCATCCTTTAAATTATGCCCGTATAGGACGGTATGTGTATCGGAAAAGTCTTTTTCATTGTAATCTTCGGTATAAATACAGCCGGGATATCCTTCTGTTCCGTCGATATTGTGGTTTAAATAATAGCTGTTGTCTTTCGGATGCTGAAGTATGGGATAGTCCACATCAGTATCCGGCACATAGATCCATGCATAGATATCTTCGCTTTCCCCATGCAAAGCATCCCAATCCAGATGTTTTTCCGGGATATCCGGCAAAGGTCTGGTCAGAGGCGTTTCCGTTCCTGGCTCCATTTCCGTTTCTGAATCCGGCATAACCTGTGTTTCGCTTGCCATTTCTTCGTATGCAGACGCGGCATTCCTGCGGCGCATGGTATCATTTATAAGATAAAAGGCAGCAATCACTGCAGCTGCGGCAAATACAATACCTGCGGCAAGCCAGATTTTCTTATTATCCTTCTTTTGCTCCATGTTTCAACACACTCCAATTTTTCTTCTGATCAAACAGTAATATCATAGCAATAGAAGTGTTTTTTGTCAATCATTCCGTATTTTTCAACTACTCTTCGGCAATGAAATGCATTTTACATACTTGTATCATACAGTATGGGGCTGCCGCATTAAGAGAACTCATACAAGATACAGCCGTTTTGATCTCTCATATACGCTGTATCCCGTATGCATTCTGCTTAGTGCGGCAGCCCCATGGTTATACATAGAAAAGAATAACTATTCAGCTCCTGTCTTCATCGTTGCGGCAATTCCACAATTTTCTTAATGAAGATTCCTATGTAACAATTTATGCTCTTTTCCTTTCAGGAAATCCTGATACAATGCCTGGATTGCAGGATTTTCATCTGCGGATTTGATGTTGGAATTCTGATCTACCTTGTAGATTCCTTCCATTCTCCGCTTCTTGGTTCTCGGTCCTGCCGGTCCCGGCTGGCCGCCGCCCATGATACATCCTCTCTTACAAGCCATAACTTCTACAAAATCGTATTTTACCTCGCCTGCCTTGATACGGTCTAACAGCTTTCCTGCATTGGCAAGGCCGTTTACAACAGCAATGCGGACTTCTCTGCCGCCATGCTCAATCACAGCCTCTTTGATGCCATCCTCTCCCCGTACTCCGGTAAAGCTGATCTCCTGCAATGCCTGGTAATCCTTTTTGTCAGAAAGACGGCGAAGCACTGCCTCTGTCACACCGCCCGTTACGCCGAAAATAGCGCCGCCGCCGGATGCCAGTGAAAACGGCATGTCCGCAGATTCTCCCTGAATCTTATCAAACTGAATACCCATTTGCTTGATCATACGGATCACTTCTGTTGTCGTCAGTACAAAATCCGTATCCTGCATGCCGTCCGTGAAATTATCTTCTCTTAAAATCTCTCCCTTTTTGGCCGTACATGGCATAATGGATACGATCACTGTTTTTTTGCCTTCTTTTGCATCCAGTTCTTTATAGTATTCCTTTAACACTGCGGAAAACATACCCTGGGGAGAACGGCAGGTGGAAAGATTTCCTGCAAATTCCGGATATTTCTTTTCACAATATTTTACCCAGCCCGGACAGCAGGAGGTAAAGAGCGGAAGATTTTCACCGCTTTCCAAACGCTCTGCAAATTCCGCAGACTCCTCCATAACTGTTAAATCTGCCGCAAAGTTGGTATCGTAAATCTCGTCAAAGCCCATAATACGAAGCGCCTCTACCAGTTTTCCAAAGGAGTTTTTGCCTTTTGGAATCTGGAAATGATCGCCCACTGCAATCCGGACAGAAGGTGCAACCTGTGCAACCACCCGGATATTTTTATCTTCAATGGCATCCCAGACAACGGTAACATTCGACCGAATGGAAAGGGCCGAGGTAGGACAGACAGCCGCACACTGACCGCAGCCTACACAGTCTGTTTCACTGAGTTTTTTATTAAATGCCGGCATAACCCTTGTTTTCGAACCGCGGAATGCAAAGTTAATTGCGCCGACTCCCTGGATTTCATCACAGGTACGGACACAGTCACCACAAAGAATACATTTATTGGGGTCCAATACGATACTGGGTGAACTCATATCAATGGGACATTCTTCTTTTGTCTTGGGGAAACGAACCTCATGCACGCCGACTTTATAAGCCAGTGACTGCAGCTCGCACATACCGTTTTTGTGACAAACGGTACAATCCCTGTCATGAGACGCTAACAGCAATTCAATCATCAGCTTCCGGTAGCTCTGGATGCGCTTGGTATTCGTATAAATTACCATACCCGGTCTCGGCTGTTCGGAACAGGATGCAAAAATTCTTCCTCTGTCATCTTCTACCACACACATACGGCAGGCGCCGTAAATGGACAGCTCCGAATGATAACAGAATGTGGGAAGATCGATTCCCGCCTTACGAATCAGGGAAAGTACGTTTTTCTCCCCTTCGATCGGCACTCTCTTTGAATCTATTGTAATATAATCCATCTTATGTTCCTCCTAACTTTCTTTCACAATCGCACCAAACGGGCAGTTATCCAGACAGGTTCCGCACTTGATGCAGGCTGTCTGATCAATCACAAAGGGTTCTTTCACTTTTCCGCTGATTGCATTCACCGGACAGTTTCTTGCACACTTGGAGCATCCCTTACATACATCCGGCAGAATCTTATAATTCAACAATGCCTGACAGGTACCGGTCGCACAGCGTTTTTCTACCACATGCTCTAAATATTCTTCCCTGAAATTCCGAAGGGTGGACAGTACCGGCAGTGCAGCGCTCTTTCCAAGTCCGCAGAGCGCCGTATTTTTAATCGCCTCTCCAAGCTCTTCCAGCATCGTCAGAGATTCTTCCGTACCCTTCCCTGCCACGATATCTTCCAAAATATCTAACATCTGCTTCGTGCCTTCCCGGCAGGGCACACATTTCCCGCAGCTTTCGTTCTGGGTAAAGTTCATGAAGAACCGGGCAACCTCTACCATACAGGTATTCTCATCCATAACCACCAGACCGCCGGAACCGATCATGGCATTTAATTTCTTCAGGGAATCAAAATCCAGTTCCACTTCCAGATTGTTCGTCACCAGACAGCCGCCGGAAGGTCCGCCGATCTGTACGGCTTTAAAGGGAACGTCATTTTTGACGCCGCCGCCGATGTCATAGACAATCTTGCGCAGCTTGGTTCCCATGGGAACTTCAATCAATCCGGTATGCTTTACACTTCCTGTCAGTGCAAATGCCTTCGTTCCAGGACTTCCTTCTGTTCCAATGGTATGGTACCATTCAGCGCCTTCTGTAATAATCATAGGTACATTGGCATATGTCTCTACGTTGTTCAAAACCGTTGGTTTTGCAAACAAGCCCTGCTCTACCGTCCTCGGCGGTTTTGTTCTGGGCATTCCTCTCTCACCTTCAATGGAAGCTGTCAGAGCGCTTCCTTCTCCGCATACGAATGCACCTGCACCGCGATTGATATGTATATGGAAGGAAAATTCAGTCCCTAAAATATGATCTCCCAAAAGCCCTGCTTCTTCCGCCTGGGCAATCGCTGTCTTTAAGCGGTTGATGGCAAGGGGATATTCTGCACGGACATAGATGTATCCTTCCGATGCTCCAACGGCATATCCGGCAATCATCATACCTTCTAACATCTTATGGGGATCTCCCTCCATAACACTTCGGTCCATAAAAGCTCCCGGATCTCCCTCGTCACCGTTGCAGACAATATATTTCTCTTCTACCTGCTGGCGGGCTACCTGCTGCCATTTATAGCCGGTCTTAAATCCGCCGCCGCCTCTTCCGCGCAAATCAGAATCTGAAATTTCTTTTACTACATCCTCCGGCGTCATTTCAAACAAAACCTTTTCCAAAGCCTGATATCCGCCTACGGCAAGATATTCATTCATATTTTCCGCATCAATATGACCGCAGTTTTTGAGTACCAGTCTTGTCTGCTGCTCATAGAAAGGAATCTTCTCCTGCGTTTCATATTTCACGCCGTCTGCTTCATAAAGCAGTCTTTCTACCGGACGGTCGTTTCGTATGGTCTCTTCAAAAATTTCCTCACAGTCCTCTTCTTTGACTTTGACGTAAAGATAATTCTTCGGCTCAATACGAACCAATGGTCCCATTTCACAAAAACCATGACAGCCGCTGCGCTTTACGCCTGTGTGGGAAAGACCTTTGTCGTTGTGCGCGATTTCTGCTCCAAACTCTACCTCTACGCCTTCCTCCTGCGCCGCCAGCTCCAAAAATTTATCATAAATCTTAGCAGAACCACCTGCCAGACATCCCGTACCTGCACAGACCAAAATACGGTGTGTGGGCTTTTGCATTGCTTCTTTCGCTTCTATGCGCTTTTTCTTCAAATCTTCTCTATTCTCTAATCTCATTGATTCTCTGCACCTTTCAATTCTTCAAATAATTCATGTACCTTTTCCGGCGTCATGGCCGGATGAACCACATCATTCACTGTCAGTACCGGAGCTAATCCACAGGCACCCAGGCAGGATACCGTCTCTAATGTAAAAAGCATATCCTCCGTCGTGCTCTTTCCTTTCCCGAGTCCTGTTTCCTTGTAGATCTGTTCCAGAATAGCCGTTGATTTGCGCACATGACAAGCTGTACCGTCGCATACGCGGATGACGTATTTTCCTTTTGCATCAAAGGAAAAATTCTCATAAAAAGTCGCCACACTGTAAGCCTTTGCCTCGTTGATCCCCAAACATTTTGCTACATAACTAAGCAGTTCCGGCGGAAGATACCGGTAATGGTTTTGGATATCCTGAATAATCGGTATCAAAAACCGCTGCTCCGTTCCATGCTGGCTGATGATTTCATCTGCCTTGTCATAATAAGATTGTTCTAACATGTTTACCCTCCATTTTATTTTTAGTCTTTTTACAGACCAGGTTTCTTTTGTTTGTTCATAATAGTTTAAACACCTTCTCCACTGCGTTCACACTATTGCTAATATAAGGAAATATTATTGATGACGCTCTGATAAATACACTCCATCCCCGCATCATTGGGATGTGCCGCCACAACCTCGTTACTGATCTTGTGCTGTTTGCCATCTGCACCTGTCACTTCCGTATTCAGAGCCGATTTGTAGGAACTTTCATAACCGTTTAAAAAAGTCGTCATTTCAATAAATGTAATATTATGTTCTTTGCAGGCCGCTTTTTTCGCCGATTCAATATCTTCTGAGGGCCAGAGCATTTCACCCAGCATGAGAATCTGCGCATTGGGAGCTTTTTCTTTGATAAACTTTACAAGAGCAGAATAATCCTGATTCAGCGTATCTTTATATTCTGTAATATTTTCTCCTGTCTGTATCGTAACCAGGTTGGTGTTTTCATCGAAATATTTTGCATAATCTGAGAGAAGGGAATCTCTCTTCTGCGCCACTTCCCATTCTTTCAAATCCAATACCGTGGTATTCACTTCTTTTGAAGTCTGGTTCCCAAGCCAGTTTGCAACCAGGTGAACATAGTCTTTCTCTTCCGAAGACGCTGCCATGCCCCAGCTGCCCCACCATAAGTTCTCGTCAATTTCATTGCAGGTTATGGAATTTCCAAGAGCAACGTAATCATACGTATCTTCCGTTGCAGCAATTCCTTCCATCTCCTGCTCCTCTGTCTCGGCTGCATCATCCGTATCGTCGTCGTAATCTTCATAATCCTCATCATCTGTCCCGCTGTCTGTCTGAGATTGATTTATTTTAAATGCAGATCTTACTTCCGATCTTTTCCTTTGAGGCTTTCTGTTTGAATGTGCAGAAGCCTGCGAGGAATCTCCATTCTGCATCAGCTGACAGCCGGAAAAAAGAAGAAGCGTGCAAATTAATATCCATATAACATAATTTCTTTTTTTCATACACAAATCCTCATTTCTGCGAAATATTTTCACTTTTATTATAATTGAATCGATTTGACTTTACAATATATGGTTCGAAAAGATATTCAGTAAATCAATGCCAATCGATAAATGCATACGGAATGCGGAACAAAGCAATCATAGAAATCCTGTAGAAAAATCAGATACTAAAAAGACAAAAAGAAATGCACAAAATGAAAAATCAGTTTCTGATAATAAAAATAAGGAAAAGACGTTTCTGCCGTCTTTCCCTGTCAGAAATTCTAATATTAATAAGATAACATATAATGCTGTTTTTGTCAAAAGTGAGAAGTAACGCCTCTTTGCGCTCTAACCATATTTCCAATAGCTTCTTCAACAGCAGCATTCAAACTATAGAACCAGAAATCCGCTTAAGAGAAAAGGAACTGGAAAAAGCCGCTTTGCAAAGAGATATACAAAAATATCACCTTTCTACGGAAGATTTTCGATAAATAATAAAACCAGGGTGGATGAGATCTATTCTCTTCTACCTTGGTTTTTTAGTCGGGGTAACAGGATTCGAACCTGCGACCTCACGGCCCCCAGCCGTGCGCTCTGACCAAACTGAGCCATACCCCGATGCGAAATCTATTATAACAGATTCTCTATTAAAAGGGAATACCTAATTTTTTAAATTTTAACTTCTGTCTCCGCCTCCTGTTTCATCTCCTCGATCTGCAGGGGATTTGGTTCCGGCAATTCCTCCAAAGAATGAATCCCAAAACTGCGAAGAAACTCCTCCGTTGTTCCGAAAAGCATCGGCCGCCCCGGTGCATCCAGGCGCCCTAGCTCTATGGCAAGATTATACTCCACCAACTTACTGACTGCATGATCGCAGGATACACCGCGAATCTTTTCTATTTCTGCCTTTGTTACAGGCTGTTTATAAGCAATAATGGATAGTGTTTCAAGCAGCACATCTGTCAGCACATGCTTCTTCGGCTGTTTGGCGATACGGATCAGATATTCATATGTATTCCTGCTGGTACACATCTGATAGGCGCCCTCCAGCTCTATAATCCGCATGCCTCGGTCTTCTCTGTCATATTCCTCCGCAAGCTCCATAATCAACCCTTTCGTCTCCTCCTGACTCAGTTCGACTGCTGCCGCAATTCTGGAAAGCTCTACGGAATTTCCCATAGTAAACAGTATCGATTCTATAATTGTTTTGTATGTTTTCTTTTCCATTCTAAACTCCAAATCTAAGCGGCCATATGAGATTCTATCTGAATATCATCAAACAGATTCTCCTGGGTAATAGTAATTTTTCCCATTTTCATCAACTCCAGGATTGCAAGAAAGCTGACGATAACCTCCATTTTACTGCTTTGTGATTCTAACAAATTGCGGAAACTGAAGCTTCTGTGAGCAGCCGCATACTGTTCTAAATATGCCATTTTATCCGGCAATGACACTTCTTCTTTTTCAATCCTGCCAAATCCGGCCCGAACCTTATCTATTTTGTTCTCCTGCCGGCGCATCACAGACTGAAAAATCTGATTTAATTTATGCAAGGTCAGATCAGAGAGCAGCGCTTCTACGTCTACCGGTTCCTGGTAAGACATCACCTCGGAAGGTATCGTCGGAGATTTAAATAAAACCTGTCCGGCATCGATCTGACGATCTTTTAATTCATATGACATGCATTTATACATTTTATATTCCAAAAGCTGCAGTATGCCACTCCACCCTTGGGAAACTCCTTCTCCTC
>CANODN010000092.1 GCA_947564765.1 uncultured Roseburia sp.
CAGAACTGATAGCTTGCAATCAGATCATAAACACTGATGGGCGCATCCTTTTCGATATTGATACTCTGGGGGACATATCCGATCTTCAGCTTCTGTATCCTGCCATTTTCCCTGTCTTTAAATTCGATCTCCCCTTCATGGGGAATCTCATTTAAAATTGCCCGGATCAATGTGGATTTTCCCGCTCCGTTTTTGCCGATAATGGCGTTAATGCTTCCGCAGTGAATATGCAGATTGATATCTTTAAGGACAACCTGCTCGCCAAACCGGACGCCCAGATGATTTATTTTGATACAATGAAGGCCGCAGGGCCGGATTATTTTTTTCATACTAATCTCCAAACGCTTTTTTTAAAAGATGGATATTATCCTGCATTCCGTTGATATAAGCATCCGGATCATAGTCCCCCCGCACCAGGGTATCCGGATAATAAACCTCCATATCTATTTCTTTTTTTATCATATCCGAAAATTCTTTCCCGTAAAGCTCCTCCGCAAACAGAATATCTGCATGATTCTCTCTGGCTGCCGACAATACATCCGCCGCTTCCCCTGCACTGACCTGCCGCTCTTCATCCAGATTCAGTGTATAGCAGATTTCAAAGCCGTAATCTTTGGCCAAATATTCATAGGCCTCATGAAAAGAAATGATCTTCTTTCCCTCTGCATCAGCCGCAATTTCTTGCTGTGCTTCTTCCAGTTCCTTAAGCTTTGCATCATAGACTCTGGCATTTTCCCGCAGCTCTTTTTCATAGTCCGGAAAAAGACTGCACAGGCTTTCTGTCATTGTTTCTGTCATTTTCCGATAGCTCTTTACACTCATCCATGCATGCGCATTCCCGTTCGGCAGGATCAGGTCTTTGGCTGTTTCTATTATGGCAAGCTCCGGATACTCTTTGGCCGTATCTGTCAAAAAAGATTCCATTCCGCCGCCATTTACCAAAAACACATCCGCCGAGGACAATAGCTTCATATCCTCCGGCGTCAGCTGGAAATCATGAAGGCATCCCGTCTGGGGCTCACTGAGATTCTGAAGCCGGATACCCGGACAATCTCCGATCACATTTGCCGCAGCAATATAAACAGGATAAAAGGAGGTAACTGCCAGAAATTTTCCTTCCTCATTATCCTTTTGCATGGTCCGGCAGATTCCCGTAAAAATTCCTGCACATAAGGCAACACAAAACAGCATAACGGCCGTAAAACAATATTTATTCCTCACGATTTTACCTCATCATTGTGTGTTTTCCCACACATAAAGGGATGCCCGGAGGGTATATCCTCATTATTGTGTGTTTTCCCACACATAGAAGGATGCCCGGAGGGTATATCCTCTGCGGGCAATACCAATGCATCCATATACGCCCAGATTTCATCTCTTCCCTGTTTTGTTTCTGCCGAAAAAGGAAATACCTTCGACTGAGATTTTAAATTCAGTCCCGTGCGGATTGCCTTTAACTGCTTTTGGATCTGGCTCCGCTTGATCTTGTCCAGCTTCGTGGCAATGATTACCGGCTCATACCCCTGGTATAAGATCCAGTCATACATTTTCTTATCGTTAGCGGAAGGATCATGCCGGATATCAATTAAAAGAAAGACTGCTTTTAACTGTTTGGAGCTGTGCAGATAGTTTTCCACCATAACGCCCCATTTCTTCTTTTCCGACTCTGCGATTTTCGTATATCCATAGCCCGGAAGATCCACCAAATACATAGCTTTATTAATGTTGTAAAAATTAATCGTCTGGGTTTTTCCCGGCTGAGAGGAGGTTCTCGCCAGAGATTTCCGGTTCATCAACGCATTGATCAGGGATGACTTTCCTACGTTTGATTTTCCGGCAAAGGCAATTTCCGGCAGAGAAGTCTTTGGCAGCTTACTGGTAACGCCGCATACAATCTCAAGCTCCACATTTTTGATTATCATAATTTCTCACGTTTTCCTTCCTGCACAAATGCCGTTTTTAATACATCCTTCATCGTTTCCGCATATACGATGTTAAGTCCTTCTTTGATTTCTTCTGCAATCTCATCCATATCTTTTTCATTTTGAGCCGGAACACAGATCGTCTTAATTCCCGCATTTTTAGCCGCCAATGTCTTTTCCTTTAATCCGCCAATGGGAAGCACACGGCCCCGCAGCGTAATTTCTCCTGTCATCGCCACATCGGCACGGATTTTCTTTTTGGTAATTGCGGAAAGCATAGCAGTTGCCATGGTAATACCTGCCGACGGGCCATCCTTTGGCACGGCTCCTTCGGGAATATGAATATGAATATCGTTTTCTTTAAAAAATTCTTTGGAAATTTTAAATTCTTTGCTGACAGAACGAATATAGCTGATTCCCGCCTGGGCAGATTCTTTCATAACGTCTCCCAACTGCCCTGTCAGTTTAAATTCTCCTTTTCCGGGCATCACGTTTACTTCAATTTCCAACGTGTCCCCTCCGACGCTTGTCCAGGCAAGGCCTCTGACAATGCCGATTTCATCTGTTTTGTTTGCCAGATCAAAGGTATATTTTTCTTTTCCCAGATATTTTTCCAGATTCTTTTTGGTAATAATGACTTTTTTCTGATTGTCTTCGTAAATTTCTCTGGCGGCTTTTCGACAGATTTCTCCGATCTTGCGCTCCAGGCCGCGGACACCTGCTTCTTTGGTATATCCCCGTATCACCATAGCCAGCGCTTCCTTACGAATGGAAATCTGTTCTTTCTTCAGACCGTTTTTCTTCATCTGTTTGCGCACCAGATGCTCTTTGGCAATATGCATTTTTTCGTTTTCTGTATAGCTGCTGACTTCAATCAGCTCCATGCGGTCAAGAAGCGGCCTTGGAATATCCTGCACGGAATTGGCCGTTGCAATAAACAGTACCTCCGAAAGATCAATGGGAATTTCTACATAGTGATCTCTGAATTTCTGATTCTGTTCCGAATCCAGAACCTCTAACAATGCAGATGACGTATCGCCCTTATAATCACTGCTGACTTTGTCAATCTCATCCAGAAGCATCAGAGGATTTTTCACGCCCGCCATACGAAGTCCTGATGCGATCCTGCCAGGCATAGCCCCCACATAAGTCCTTCTGTGTCCCCGGATCTCCGCCTCGTCTCTGACGCCTCCAAGACAAATACGCACATATTTTTTGTCCAGAGCCCTTGCCACAGATCTTGCAATACTGGTCTTTCCGGTTCCCGGAGGCCCTACCAGACAGATAATGGGGCTTTCACCCTTACTGGTCAGATTCCGGACAGCAAGAAATTCCAGCATCCTCTCTTTCACCTTTTCCATTCCGTAATGATCGTCATCCAATACCTTTGCGGCATTTTTCAAATCCTTATTGTCCTTTGATGTTTTATCCCAGGGCAGTTCCAAAAGTGTTTCAATATAGCCCCTTGCAACTGCACTTTCCGAAGAATTGGAATTGATATTTTTAAACCGCTCGATTTCTTTGCGGATCTTATCTTTTACATCCTCTTGGGCCTGCAATGTTTTGAGTGTCTGTAAAAATAAATCCGCATCGGATTCCGTATTATCTTCTCCAAGCTCTTCCCGGATCACCTTCATCTGTTCCCGCAGCAGATATTCCTTCTGGTTCTTATCCACCTGCTCTTTGACCTTCGCCTGAAATTCATTTTTGATAGAAATGACATTGATCTCCCGAAGGAGTATTTCGATCAGTGTCTGATAACGCTCTTCTATGGTAATTGCCTCTAAATATTTCTGCTTTTCCTCATAGTATACCGGTATATTATTGGCAATCAGATCCATAAGCCTCTCTGCATCCCTTGTCTCGGATATCTGGTGCATATATTCCTTGTCCAGCTTTGGATTCAGAGCAGCATACCGTCCATAGGCTTCCAAAACCGCACGGCGCATCCCTTCTTTGACCTCTTCGGAATATTCTTCTCCTTCTTCCTCCAGACAAAATACTTCTGCCTGCAGATAAGGCAGATCTCCGACCAGCTCCAAAAGCTCTGCCCTTTTCTCTCCTTCTACCAAAATGCGGATAATCCCGTTCCGCATTTTAATCACCTGCTTGACCTTTGCAATAATACCGATCCGATACAGATCCTCTATTTTCGGATCTTCTGTTTCGATATTTTTCTGGGTGATCAGAAAAATATCCTGTTCCCCCATCATAGCCTCTTCTATAGCTTTCATTGATTTTTCTCTGCTGACATCAAAGTGGGCTACCATTCCCGGAAGAATTGCCATGCCACGCAATGCCACTGTTGGAATTGTGATCATCTTATCGTTCAATTTCAAACCCCTTTCCGGTATCTGTTATATATAAAAGCTGTCGTCAGTAATCCAGATATCCTTACTGCGACAGCTCCCCCTTATGAATCAACTGCTGCTTACGCGCTCTTTGATTCTAATATTTCTGCTTTTCCTGCCTGTTTTTCCTCAATGGAATCAACATATTCCTTTTCTTCCACCAATGCCTTGCCAATCGTACATTCCGTAATGGACTCGTCGGAAGGAACCCGATACATCAGATCCATCATAATGTTCTCCATAATAGAACGTAAGCCCCTGGCCCCCGTTTGTCTCTCTAACGCCTTATCGGCAATGGCCTCAATCGCCTCTTGATCAAAATGCAAAGCCACACCGTCTAATTCCAGCAGCTTTTTATACTGTCTGACCAGACAATTCTTCGGTTCCGTCAAAATGCGGACAAGAGCTTTCTGATCCAGAGAATCCAGCGACACCGTAACCGGCACACGGCCGATAAATTCCGGTATCAGCCCGAATTTGATGAAATCCTGGGGCATTGCATGTTTGAACGCCTCTCCGGTGTTAATCTCCCTTTTATCCTTTACAACGGCGTTAAACCCAATGGACTTCTGATCCAGACGTGTCTCTATGATCTTATCAAGACCGTCAAAGGCACCGCCGCAGATAAAAAGAATATTGGTCGTATCAATCTGAATTAATTCCTGCTGAGGATGCTTTCTTCCTCCCTGGGGAGGAACGGAAGCTGTCGTACCTTCTAATATTTTCAAAAGCGCCTGCTGTACCCCTTCTCCGGATACATCTCTGGTAATGGATACATTTTCAGACTTTTTGGTAATTTTGTCAATTTCATCTATATAGATAATGCCGTGCTGGGCGCGTTCAATATTGTAGTCAGCTGCCTGGATAATCTTAAGCAGAATATTCTCCACATCCTCACCCACATATCCCGCTTCCGTCAGAGTAGTAGCATCTGCAATCGCAAATGGAACATTTAAAATACGCGCCAGTGTCTGTGCCAAATAAGTCTTTCCGGAACCGGTAGGACCTAACATTAAAATATTGCTCTTCTGCAGCTCCACATCCAGATCAGTCCCTGCCAGAATCTTCTTATAATGATTGTAAACAGCTACCGACAATACTTTCTTGGCATTGTCCTGTCCGATTACATATTCGTCCAGAAAATGTTTCAGTTCTTCCGGCTTTAAGAGATTAATCTCCTGCTCCTGGCCTGCTTCTTCCAGATCATCGTCTTCTTCAAATTCTTCTTCTATAATTTCCGTACAGATATCTACGCATTCATCACAAATGAATGCCCCGCTTCCGCTCGGTCCTGCAATCAGCTTTCTGACCTGCTCCTGCGTCCTGCCGCAGAAGGAGCAGCGGATTCTCTCTCCGCCGTTCATATTTCTTCCTGCCATAATTTCACTCCGCTATTACCTTATTATTGTACATTCTCTCAGTACATAAAGGGATACCCGAAGGGTATTACCTTATTATTGTTCCCGATTCTTAATCACAAGATCAATCAAACCATATTCCTTCGCTTCCTCCGCAGACAGATAATGATCTCTCTCTGTATCAGCCGCAATTACCTCGTATGGTTTTCCTGTATTCTCTGCAAGAATCTGATTCAAACGTCTCTTGGTCTTTAAAATATTCTCTGCTGCAATCTCAATCTCTGTTGCCTGGCCTCTTGCTCCTCCGGAGGGCTGATGAATCATGATCTCCGCATTGGGAAGGGCCATTCTCTTGCCCTTTGTGCCGCCTGCCAGCAAAAATGCTCCCATGCTTGCCGCCAGTCCGATACAAATGGTAGATACGTCACATTTGATATATTGCATCGTATCGTAAATAGCAAGTCCTGCCGTCACCACACCTCCCGGTGAATTAATATACATCTGAATATCTTTTCCCGGGTCCTCCGACTCTAAAAACAAGAGCTGGGCCACGGTTAGGCTGGCCGTTGTTTCATTGACCTCTTCTCCCAGAAAAATAATTCTTTCCTTTAATAATCTTGAATAAATATCATAGCTTCTCTCGCCTCTGCTGGTCTGTTCAATGACATAAGGTACTAAACTCATATCTTCTGCCTCCTTGCGATATTACACGTATTACAGACCGGCTCTGATCTGAGCCGGCCTGTCTGGCTTGATTTACTGGTCTTTTTCTTTCCTGCTCTTTGCTTTGGCACGCTCTTTTGCATGTTCCATAACAAAATCCACTGCCTTCTGCACTGCAAGATCCTTTTTCATGGATTCTCTCTCTGCATCACCCATGATTTCTTTTATCTTATCGATCTCCATACCGTATGCATCTGCGATTCTCTGCATCTCTGCATCGATCTCTTCCTCTGTCACTTCAATTTTCTCTTCTTCTGCGATCTTCTCTAATACAAGGCTGCTCTTAATGCGGCTGACTGCATCCGGTCTTACCTGCTCTTTCAGCTTATCCATGGTCATGCCGGAGAACTGCATATACTGCTCAAAGCTCAAGCCCTGCTGTGTGATCCTCTGGGCAAATTCGTCGATCATAGTCTCAGACTGCATCTCGATCATTGCCTCGGGAATCTCCATGGAAGCATCCTCCGAAATCTTACGTACCGCTTCGTCTTCCTTGGTACGCTTTGCGTTTGCTTCTTTTTCTTCTGCCAGCTTTTTGCGGATATCTTCCCGATATTCTGCTAATGTGTCAAATTCCGATACATCCTGCGCGAATTCATCATCTGCCTCCGGAACTTCTTTGGTCCGGATTTCATGAATCTTCACTTTGAATACAGCCGGTTTCCCTGCCAGCTCCTCTGCATGGTATTCCTCCGGGAATGTCACATTGACTTCTGTCTCATCACCGCTGTTCTTACCGATCAGCTGCTCTTCAAATGTATCAATAAAGGAATGCGATCCAATCTCTAAGGACTGATTCTCTCCCTTGCCGCCTTCGAATGCTTCTCCGTCTACAAAGCCTTCGTAATCGATCACTGCCGTATCACCCTCCTGGATGCTGCGGTCTTCTACGGTAATCGTTCTTGCGTTGTTATCTCTCTCTTTGTCTACGGCTGCATCTACTTCTTCATCCGTAACGGACGTATCAATCTTCGTCACGGTAATGCCCTTGTATTTGCCAAGTGTAACCTCCGGCTTCACCGCTGCTTCTGCGGTAAAAATAAACGGCTTGCCTTTTTCAATCTGTACGATATCAATTGTCGGACGGGAAACGATATCCAGGCCGCTCTCATCTGCCGCGTCTCCATAGTTTTCCCGAATCAGCTGGTTTGCTGCATCTTCAAAGAAGATTTCCGGTCCATACATTTTCTCAATCATATTTCTGGGTACTTTGCCCTTGCGGAATCCCGGAAGGCTGATCTTGTTCTTTTGTTTTAAATACGCTTCCTGAAGCGCCTCTTCTAATTTGTCTGCGGACACTTCAATCGTAAGCTTTGCCATATTCTTCTCTAAAGTTTCTACCTGTACGCTCATTCTAA
>CANODN010000093.1 GCA_947564765.1 uncultured Roseburia sp.
CTAATTCTTTTACCTTTGCAGACTTTCCGGTACGTCCTCTTAAGTAGTTTAATTTCGCTCTTCTTACTTTACCATAACGAACAATCTCTACCTTTTCAACATTCGGAGAATGCAGCGGCCATGTTTTCTCAACGCCAACGCCGTTGGAAAACTTGCGGACTGTGAAAGTCTCACGATTACTTCCACCCTGTCTTTTCAGTACAATTCCTTCGAATACCTGGATTCTCTCACGGTTACCCTCTTTGATCTTACCGTAAACCCTTACCGTATCACCTACATGAAACTCCGGCGCTTCTGCTTTCAGCTGCTCCGCCTCAATACTTTTGATGATTTCACTTGCGTTCATTTTATTTCCTCCTGATTTGTCCGATGTTCTTAATACACTTTGTAACAGAGGACCATCGCATACTTTACACAACTATCAAACTATATCACAATTTTAAAGAGGATGCAAGTACTTATTCAACTTTTGCAGTCAGTAATGCTGCAATCTCTTCATATGTGGAATCCTTTGGAATATCATATATGCCAGGCAGAATCAAATTATCAAAATCCTTCTGGATCAGATACGTATTGAAGGCCTTCGCATCATCAATCAAGCCTGCCTCCTTGAGCTTCTGGCAGACCGTATCCGAAAATTCTCCGCCTTTAATTTCAAACCGCACCTTTTCTTCCTTTTGGGAATCCGTCTTTGTGTCCGTATCATTTGGCTTGCCGGTATCGGACTTGTCTGCATTTGTTTTGCCTGTGTCTGACTTATCCTGATCCGCTTTATCGGAATTTGCCTTATTGGCATTATTGGCATCCTGCTTGTCCGCGTCTGCTTTGCCGGTATTTGTTTTATCCGTATCCGGTTTTTCCGTATTCGATTTATCTTGATTGGTTTTATCCTGCTTTGATTTATCCGTATCCGTCTTGCCCGTATCGCGTTCCTCTATGGAAACGGCTTCGGAATCTTCCTTCTGCGCATTTTCTTCCGCTTCTGAAATCGTCGTTGACTTGTTATTGTCATCTGCGGTATTCTGCTGTTTCATATCGTCTCTATGCAGAGAAATGGAAATCATAAAAATAATCGTCGTAATAATAATCCCGATTCCGACTCCTCTTAAATAATATTTCAGTCTCACTTCTTTTTCTTCCCCTCATATAATCCGATTACCAGTTGGACTTCTCCTAATCCAAGCGCCAGTTCCCTTGCAATATCAATTGCCGTTTTGCCCTCTTTATGCAATGCTAAAATCCGGGCATTGTGGTTTGCGTCCTCCGTATCCTCAACCGCATCCTCTGCAAAAAAATCATCCTCCGTATCCTCTGTCTGGAAAATGACAGGCTCTCCTTTGATCGGCATCTGAATTTCTCTGGTATCCTCCCACAGCTCCTGCTTCGTCAGATGTACGGAAATTTCTTCATCCTTTTTCGCCAAATCCTTTGCCAGATCCTGCAGCTTGGCAGAAAAACCAGTCAGTTCTGTATGCTTATCATTCAGCATACTATAGAGAAACATGATTTCATTGTGTGTTTTGTTCATAGACTCGATCACTGTATCTGAATATTCGCTAATTGCCATGATCTTCTCGTTACATTCTTTTTCCATGGAACGCTCTGAACTCGCCAATGCTTCTTCCGCCTTCTCTTCTACCTTTCCTTCAATTTCCCCTGTTACCTTTAAAAGTTCCCGTTCCATAATTTTCTGGATTTCATCGTTGCTCAGCTCTCCGATTTTATTCAGCTCGCCCGGTCCTAACTTTTCTGCAATAAAGAAACTGGCAATAAAAAACACAACACCGATTACCAGTAACAGAATTTCGATTCCTATCATGTCTGCTCTCCTCTATATTTTCATATCAAAACGGCCGCTGCTCTGCTTAAGCGTTACCGTATTCTGCTTCTTCTCATCCGGCTTCTTTTTTTTCTTCTGCCGACCTTCATATTCATTGCTGCCCTTTTCTTTGGCATCGTATTTCTTCTTATGTTCACTGGCATCATCCGCATGATTCACCTGCTTTAACTGCCGTTCCTCCTGTGTCTTCAGCTGTGTCTGAATATTCTGTTGCTCTACAAGAGGCTTATTATCCTCCTGCTGCTTGATCATACTCATATCCTGTGTTCTGGGCACAACTCCGTTTAATGTTACTGGTCCAACTGCCATTTTTCTCACCTCACACAAAAATCCTATAGATTGGATACCTTGATCTCACCGTCTTCTTTATAAAAACAGCAATAGCTTCTCTCTCTTTTTGTCGTCATGGATAACTCCGAAATTTTAATCGTGACTCCCGGATATATCATATCATGCACCTCAACCTTTGCCCTTCCGGCCCCCATGAACTCCATCCGCAGCCGATTCACCTCTTCATTGACCGGCGCATACTGCTGCTGCAATGTCTTCAATGCAATCACCTGTGCCTTCATATAGTGAACCTGCTCCGGCGAAAGGCTGATTCCCTTTTTCATTTTCTCACTGTAATTGACCAGGATCGGACGAATCTGCTCAATCTTCTTTCCGATATCCCTTGCTTCCTGCTGCAGCTGATTATACCGCTCCAGCTTCTTCGGTTCCGTACCAACCTCAATATGCGTCGCGATTCCCATAGCCGAGCCGATCACCCTTGCAGATATCTTGTTGCTGACTCTGACATGTCCTCCCCGGATCAGACCTTTTCCGCCGCTTACAATTACTTCTGAATTTGCAGATACAGAGCTTTGAATGATGGATTCCGTCTCCACATAGCCTCCGCACTTTACGGTTGCCCCTTCAATAAATTTAATGACCACATTCCCCTTTGCGGAAAGCAGTCCTTTGCCCATTCCGTGAATCCCGCGTTTTACAATAATCTGCCCGCCGGCATAGAGCTGCGCTCCCTCTACAACGCCCTCTACAATAATATCTCCATTTGCATGGATCATAAAACCACTTTTTACATTTCCCTTTATATGTACATTTCCCGGATAGTTCACATCCCCGACAGAATTATCCACATCTGCCGGAACTTCATAAACACCGGAAACGAATACTTTTCCCTGTACCAAAGACGCATGTCCTGTCACCTCGGAATAAAGCTCCGTTCCGTCTTCAGACATCCTGATATTATTGGCAAAGGAAAGCTTCAGGTTCTGTACTTCCTTCGGCTTCAGCTCTCCGCCGAGCACATCTTTGCCTGACTCTCCGGGCACTGCCGGAATCAGCTTTGCAAGACGCTGCCCTTCTTCCACTTTGCTGATAATATTCAGATCATGATAATTTACCGAACCGTCTTCGTTGTGTTTTGGCTTCAGGCTCTTCTGCGTAGAAAAATAATAAACAATTTTGGCATCTCTGCCCATGGTGGGCGGCGTTCCTTTTCCAATCAGATATTCCGTACAATATTCCCTGCTCTGTAAAAGTCTGCCAATCATTCCTTCATCCAAACCATAGACAACCTTTTCATGCAGCAATGCATCCTGTATATCCTCTCTGGTAATCTGCCTTCCTCCTTCTGAAGGAGGATAGAATCTGCAGCGGACTAACATATTATCCAAAGACAACGACACATCTATCTTTTCATGAAATACTCTGCCCATACTTTTGCCGATGTATACCTTTTCCCATGCACCGTTCATAATCGCCGTATTTAATTTCTTCATATCATAATCATGATACCCCTGGCTGGAAAGGTATGCGATTACCTCTTTGATATCAAGGCCTTTTCCGCCTTCCATGGCAGGAAAAATTTCAAGATAAAAATCATCCATTTCCACCGTCGGCTTAAAGTAACTGTTTCTGTTTTCCATATTATCCCCCATCAGTCAACAAGAACGTTCATATAACTCCCCATCTTCTTGCGCATCTTCAACAATGCTTTTGTATGAAGCTGTGAAATTCTGGATTCGGTCACTTCAAGAACCTTACTGATCTCTTTTAATGTAAGTTCTTCATAATAATAAAGCTCGATTACCTTTCTTTCCTTTTCCGTCAGTAATTCCAGCGTATCTTTCAAAACCTGTTTTAATTCATCCTCCTGAACCTGATCCTCTGGCTGTATGAAATGTGAATTGCTGCGGGCATCCATAACCGGTTCGCTTCCCTGCTCCACATATTCGTTCAAAGAAACAACATTTGTAACCTTAAGCTGTGACTGCCAGACAGAAAGCTCATCTTCTGATATTCCAATCTCCAATGCAATTTCTTCATCACTGGCAGTTTTTCCGGTTCTCATTTCGATCTGTTTGATCGCCTCGTCTAATTTCTTCTGTTTTTGTCTGACTGTTCTTGGAATCCAATCCATTTTTCGGATTTGATCCAAAATAGATCCTCGGATTCGAAGGCTTGCATATGTTTCGAATTTTACATCCTTTTTGGCATCATACTTATCAATGGCATCGATCAGACCGAATATCCCATAACCTACTAAATCATCATACTCCACATTATATCCCAGATACATACTTAATCTGCCCGCGACAACTTTGACCAACGGCGCGTACTCCAGAATAATCTGCTCTCGAATTTCGGGTGAAGGATTTTTTCGATAAGATTCCCATAATTTTTCTTTGTCTGTCGTCTTCATTTCAAGCCTCCATTACCATTTGGTATTACCAATCTTATTGTTCTTCTGCTTCCCCGGCTTTGTCTGTATCTTCTTTCGTTTCGCCATCCTCTTCGTCTAAAGAGCCTTCTGTCTGCTCCGGATCTTCCTTATCATCGGACATCTCCTTAAAATTCATACGGATAATCACGCTGATCACTGTACCAATTGCAAAAAAGATGATGCAGACAATTACAAACCTCTTTGCAAAAACTACAGTATCCACATGCTGTACAAATGACATGATGCATGTGGCAAATCCGGCAATCAATGCCAGTACAGCCGGTAATGATTTTGTATTCATAGTATCTCTCTCCCGCCTTCTTTTTAGAGATTTTATATCATTTTTATTGGTTTTCCGATTGCTTTTACATAAAAATCTCCTGTTTCGCAATGCAGCTCCACGGTACGCCCATAATTCAATCCCGTATCTGCCGCGATCAGACGGATTCCAAGCTCTCTTAATTTTGCTTTTGCCGCAAGTGCATTCCGCTCTCCGATATTGCTGACAGCAGACATTCCGCTCACCTGGAACATCTGCGCCCCTCCCGCCATTTTGGCAACAAGACGTCCTCTGTTGGCGCCTGCCATAAGAACCTTGCGAAGAAGGGCCTCAATTCCTGTATCTGCGTATTTTGCTATATTTGCACTACTATTCATCTGGGTACTGTCCGGCAGCATATAATGTACCATTCCGCCGATTTTTGCAACTGGGTCATAAAAAGTCAGGCCTATGCAGGAACCAAGTCCTATTGTTGTAATAATATCCGGTGATTTACATACATTCAGATCTGCCATTCCAACTTTTATAACTTTGCTCATTTCTCCTCTCTCCTTATAATGAAAGTCCAAGTGCCGTTAATATTTTTTCGTAAGAATCCTGCTCCGGCATCAAAATAAAATAACCGTTAATCATCACATCATCTCCGAACTCAGTCTGGATAAACAATGCATTGTCACCAAACTGCCCGAACTGAATCGCCGGAACACTCAAAATAGATGCCGCCATGTCTACCGCTATGTATGGAATTGACGGCATAATAACCAAATTCGTCATCGTAGATAACGCATTCAGATAAGAAGCTGCAATGATATTGCCGATTTCCTTTAATGCAGACAGATCCATTTCATCAAACTCTTTCTCATCCTCCGCATCTCTTCCCATCAATTTATTGACAAGAAATCTGGCAGAATCCATTTTCATCAGAAACATCATGCTGCCTTCGATATCTGCCTGTACTTCCAGAAAAATACCTACTATGATCTCATCCTCCGGACAGATTGCAGAGCCTAACTTTGCAGCTTCTAACAGCTCTACCTTCGGTACATTCATATCAATCCGGATTCCCAGCATAGATGCAATTGCCGTTGTTGCATTTCCTGCACCGACATTTCCGATTTCCCGTAATACATCAACATATCTGTCGTTGACTTCTTCTAATGTAAATTTACCCATGCATTCCCTCCTGTTCAAATATATTCTGATTCACAGGCAGCTGCCTGAATATCAAACAATGTAACCTCTTCTTCTGTTATGCCATATACCTGATCCACAATAATTCCGATTTTTTCGGATTCCCTGACATTCAGGATTACAATTCTCGCATCCTCTGTGATTCCCGCTTCCGGGGAATTTTCCTTCTGACCGAAGCGCATCACAGCTACAATCTCCCCCCGCAGGTTTATAATTCCTGCCAGATAAGGCTGCGCCTTCGGTACCCGAACGATCGTCTCCATACGAATCAGATTATTTACATAATAAATATCAAAACCATACTGTTTATTTCCAATTCTTACAAGAAGGTATTGTCCGGAATTTCTCCCATAAACCGAAACTGCATCCTCCAGTTTTCACACCTCCTTATATCCACACATTGATATCCAAAATCAATGCCGGTCTGCCATCTTTTAAAATAACTGCTCCCCCAATCAGCGGATCTTTTCGGATAAAACTGCCCAAAGGTCTGATCACGGCTTCCTGGCATCCCAGTGCGGCGTCTGCCACCAGCCCGGCGGTTCTGCTGCCCTTCTTTACAATTACTGCCTTTGCATTTTCATTCTCTGTTTCTTTTGACCGGATATCCAGTTTTTTATCTATATAGATCAATGGAATTTTATTTCCCTCTTCGTCTAAAATGTCTGTTTTTGGAATATCCTCTACACACTGTATATATTCCATGTCCAGCACATATATCTCTCCATGCACTTCCACTGCAAAAACATCCATCACTGATCTGGGAAAAGGTATCCTGATCCTGTATTTAGAACCCTTTAAAAGTGTAAAAGATGAAGAAATTTCTCCTCCCAGCTTCTCAATGGCAAGACGGGCCTGCGTCAGATCCATTTCACAATCCGATTCTGCCTTATGGCTGATATCTGTTCCATTCCCATCATCATGAAGCTGAATAACAACATCATCATTTTCCAAAAATGCATTGAGATAGATCGATCCTCTGGCTGATTTTCCCTGCCGCCTCCTTACTGCCATGGGATCTATCCCATACTCCGCAGTAGCCCGGAGCAGATACCAAAGTATTTCTTTTATCAAATCTGCAGTAATACGATCAATCCTGATATTAAGACCATTCATATACAGATCAATTCTTTTGTTTTCTCTGGCAGCCAGGCTTCGTATCCTTTTCCGAAAAGAATACGTAACATCTTCCAGCGAAATCAACCGAAGCTTTTTGGCAGATTCCTGCAGCTTTGCCAGGGCTTGTTTCAAATACTCTATCTGATCGAAAAATGCTCTGTTACCGGAAACATTCTCTTTGGAATCACAAAACAGCTCCAATCGATTTTTCACCATAACCAGATCCCCGACCGGTCTGAAAAGTTCCTTTAAAGCTTCTGTCTCTACCAATACCAAATCCTTTTGGATTTCTTCTTCTGTTTCGGCAAAATCTTCCTTATCTTCTTCCGGTACAAAATACTTTCTCCGGACCTTTTTCTCCGGCAGCATTTTAACTACGGAACCTTCTTTTCCGTCTGCCTGCATATTCATGGGAGAAACTGTTAATATGTGTTTTCC
>CANODN010000094.1 GCA_947564765.1 uncultured Roseburia sp.
ATAGTGAAATCCTGCAAAGGACATTATGAAAATTGATAAAATAACTCCACTTGTAAAATCAAAGATTCTATCATATAATGTACAGGTGTGGCTTTGACGGAGAGGAGAACAAATCCGGCAAAGGAAGAGAGGTGTATGTATGAAAGAATTAAGGCAGCTGTTAGAGCGAATAGAATATGAACATATACAGGGGAATCTGGACCAGACAATTACAGATATCATCTACGATTCCAGAAAAGTAGCGAAAGACTGCGTATTTGTCTGTATAAAAGGCAGTGTATCAGACGGACATCAGTTTGCTGCTGATGCAGCCAAGAAGGGCGCGTCTGTATTAGTGATATCAGAAGATGTTTCTGTCCCGGCAGATACTACTGTGATCAAAGTAAAAGATACCAGATATGCACTGGCGCTGTTATCTGCGGCATATTTTGATCACCCGGCAGAAACGTTAAAGGTAATCGGAATTACAGGAACAAAAGGCAAGACTACGACGACCTATATGGTAAAATCCATATTGGAGGGTGCAGGATACAAAGTGGGCCTGATCGGTACCATTGAGACGATTATCGGAGATGAAGTCATTCCTTCTGCCAACACCACGCCGGAATCTTATCTGGTTCAGCGTTATTTCCGGAAAATGGCAGATATAGGCTGTGACTGCTGTGTCATGGAAGTTTCTTCTCAGGGGCTTATGATGCACAGGACAGCCGGATTTTTATTTGAAATTGGAATTTTTACTAATATTGAGCCGGATCACATTGGTCCCAACGAACACGCATCTTTTGAAGAGTATCTTTCCTGCAAATCACTGCTGTTTCGCCAGTGTAAACTTGGTATTTTAAACGCAGATGATGCCCGTTATAAAGATATCCTAAAGGATCACACCTGCCAGGTGGAGACCTACGGTTTTTCCAAAGAGGCAGATTTGTATGCAGAAGATATGCAGCTTGTGCACAAGCCGGGATATCTGGGCGTTTCCTATCATGTATCCGGCAAGCTGGATTTCGATGTGGAAATCGACGTGCCGGGCAAGTTCAGCGTATATAATTCTCTGACGGCTATTGCAATCTGCCGTCATTTTGACGTGAACATAGATATTATGAAGAAGGCTTTGAAACAGGCAAAGACAAAGGGGCGGATTGAGATGATAAAAGTCTCAGACGAATTTACATTGATGATTGATTATGCCCACAATGCCATGAGTTTGAAGAGTCTTCTTTCTACGTTAAAAGAATACGAGCCGGGGAGGCTGGTATGTCTCTTTGGCTGCGGCGGAAACCGGGCGAGATCGAGGCGTTTTGAAATGGGGGAAGTGTCCGGTGAAATGGCGGATTTGACCATTATCACTTCTGACAATCCCAGATTTGAAGAGCCCCAGGCCATTATAGACGATATCAAAACGGGAATTCAAAAAACAAAGGGTGCATATATAGAAATCATAGACAGAAAAGAGGCAATCCGGTATGCCATTGCCCACGGACAGCCGAAGGATGTGATTGTTCTGGCAGGAAAAGGCCATGAGGATTATCAGGAAATCAAAGGGAAAAAATATCCCATGGACGAACGAATTCTGATTGCGGAGATTTTACAGGAGTTAAAATGTATGCCGATGTAATTATTGATATATCCCATGAAAAATTAGACCGGCCGTTTCAATACCGGATACCGGAGGCTTTGGAAGAGAGAATTTATCCCGGTGTTTCCGTAAAAGTGCCTTTTGGGAAAGGCAACCGCATTCTGCAGGGATTTGTGATTGAGCTGAAAGAACAGGCGGAATTTGCGGAAGATAAAATCAAAGAGATTGATTCCGTTGCAAAAGGCAGCGTAGCCATTGAAACACAGTTGATTGCTCTGGCAGCATGGATGCGGCGCAATTACGGCGCCACGATGAATCAGGCTTTAAAGACTGTAATTCCAGTCCGAAAAAAGACAAAAGCAGTAGAAAAGCGTCTGATCTGTCTGTGTATGGAAGAAAATGAGGCGAAAGAATATCTGGCAGAATGTAAAAGAAAGCATTATACGGCAAGGGCAAGACTGTTAGAGGAGCTGCTTTTGTATCCCCAGATTTCTTATGAGATTGTAACGCAGAAATTAAATGTGAATACAGGCGTCATCCGTGCGTTAGAAGAGAAAAACATAATAAAGGTAAGCAGAGAAGTAGATTACCGAAATCCAATCCGCAATATCAAAAATCAGGGATATCAGATCACCTTAAATCCCATGCAGCAAAATGCGGTGGATGCGGTGCTTAAGAATTTGAAACAGGGAATGCAGGGAACCTATCTTTTGCATGGCGTGACCGGCAGCGGCAAAACGGAAGTCTATATGGAATTGATTGCAAATGTGATTGCCATGGGGAAACAGGCAATTGTGCTGATTCCGGAGATTGCATTGACCTATCAGACGGTCATGCGTTTTTTCGGACGTTTTGGGAAAAGGGTTTCCATTATCAATTCCAGACTGTCTCAGGGAGAGCGCTACGATCAGTTCCTTCGGGCCAAAAACGGAGAAATTGATATTATGATCGGACCAAGGTCTGCGTTGTTTACCCCTTTTTCCAATCTTGGACTGATTATCATTGATGAAGAGCATGAGGGCAGCTACAAAAGCGAAACACTGCCCAGATATCATGCCAGAGAAACGGCTATAGAACGGGCGAGAATGGCAGATGCCTCTGTGGTGCTGGGTTCTGCAACCCCTTCCATAGACAGCTATTATAAAGCAAAAAACGGGAAATACCAGTTGATTGAGATGAAACAGCGGGTGGCCCAAAAGCCTTTGCCCGTATGTCATATTATAGATTTGAGAGCAGAATTAAAAAACGGCAATTATTCTATTTTAAGCAGAAAGCTGCAGGAGCTTATGGAAGAGCGGCTTTCCAAAAAGCAGCAGATTATGTTGTTTTTAAACCGCAGAGGAATTTCCGGTTTTGTATCCTGCCGTGCTTGCGGACATGTGATCAAATGTCCCCATTGCGACGTATCCTTAAGTCTGCACAAAAACGGAAGAATGATCTGTCATTACTGCGGATATGAGGAAAAGGCAGCGACGGTCTGCCCTTCCTGTGGCTCCAAATATATCGGAGGATTTAAGGCTGGCACGCAGAAAATAGAAGAAATCGTAAAGAAACGGTTTCCGGGAGCAAAAACACTGCGGATGGATTTTGACACCACAAGAAAAAAAGAAGGATATGAAGAGATTTTATCTGCCTTCGCCAACCAGGAGGCCGACATTTTGATCGGTACCCAGATGATTGTCAAAGGACATGATTTTAAAAACGTAACACTGGTGGGCATCCTTGCGGCGGATATGTCTATGTATACCGGGGATTACAGAGCATCGGAGCGTACCTTTCAGCTGCTGACACAGGCGGCGGGAAGAGCCGGAAGAGGAGAAGAAAAAGGCGAGGTTGTGATACAGACCTATAATCCTGACCATTACAGTATCACCACGGCCAAAAAACAGGACTATCAGACCTTTTATCAGGAGGAAATCGCCATAAGACAGCTGCTTTCCTATCCGCCGGTATCCCATATGCTTTTGGTTCTGATTACTTCGTCAAAAGAAGAAGAGGCGAAAGAGGCTGCTCTTTTGATTGCATCCCGGATAGAGAAAACACAGGCAGAGGGGCTTAAAATGATAGGCCCGGCTAGTGCGGCAATCGGAAAGGTAAACGATATTTACCGCAGGGTAATTTATTTCAAACACAAAGATTATGACAGGCTGGTTGCATTAAAGGACGAGATCGAAATTTTTGCAAAAGGCCTGACAGATAAAAAAAAGATAAACATTACATTTGATTTTAACCCCATGAACGGGATGTAAAAGGAGGAAATTATGGCACTTCGGACAATAAGACTGCAGGGAGATCCCATATTGAATAAGGTATGCAGAGAGGTAAAGGAAATCACGCCAAAGATTCAGGAGCTGATTGATGATATGTTAGATACCATGTATGAGTCAGGCGGCGTGGGGCTTGCGGCGCCCCAGGTAGGGATTTTAAGAAGAATTGTAACCATTGATATCGGAGACGGGCCGATTGTTATGGTCAATCCCAGAATTATTTCCTCTGACGGAGAGCAGACAGACGGAGAGGCTTGTTTAAGTCTTCCGGGTAAGGCCGGAAAAGTTACAAGGCCAAATCATGTAGTTGCAAGAGCTTTTGACGAGGATATGGAGGAATATGAAATCGAAGGAACAGAGCTTTTGGCCAGAGCAATCTGCCATGAGCTGGATCATCTGGAGGGACATATGTATACGGAGCTGGTAGAAGGGGATCTCTATGATGTGGTAGACGAGGAGGAATAGGAATGCGTGTGATTTTCATGGGAACACCGGATTTTGCGGTGGGTACGTTAGAGGCAGTCCTTGCAGCAGGACATGAAGTGGTTCTTGTCGTGACGCAGCCGGACAAACCAAAGGGCAGAGGCAAAGTTATGCAGGCGTCTCCGGTGAAACTGTGCGCGCAAAAACATGGAATTGTCACTTATCAGCCAAAGAAGATCCGGGAAAAAGAGTGTATCGAATATTTGAGAGAATTTGCACCGGATATTATCATTGTGGCGGCTTTCGGACAAATCCTTCCGAAAGAGATTTTAGAAATGCCAAAATACGGATGCGTCAATGTTCATGCGTCTCTTTTGCCGAAATACAGAGGAGCCGCTCCCATTCAGTGGGCGGTAATCAACGGAGATGCCGTATCCGGCGTTACAACGATGCGTATGGATACGGGACTGGATACGGGAGACATGATTGAAAAAACGGAAGTTGTGCTGGCGGCAGACGAAACCGGCGGCAGTCTTTTTGACCGGCTTGCCAGAGAAGGAGCAGCCCTTTGCGTGCATACCATGCAGTCCATAGAAGAAGGAACTGCCGTTTATACAAAGCAGGATGAAACAGAGGCAACCCATGTAGGTATGATTTCCAAGCAAATGGGGTATATTGACTGGAAACAGCCTGCGATTGTGATCGAACGGCTGATCCGGGGATTAAATCCCTGGCCCAGCGCTTATACCAGATTAAACGGCAAAACATTCAAAATCTGGAGGGCAGAGGCAGAAGAGGGAAACAGTCAAAAGGATGCTGGAACAGTCGTTTTTTTCGACAAAAAACAGCTGAAAATACAGACCGGAGACGGTATGCTTTCTCTGCTGGAAGTACAGCTGGAAGGAAAAAAGAGAATGGATATTGAGGCGTTTCTGCGAGGGTATGAGATTGCAGAGGGTACGGTATTTTGAATGAATGTGATGTTTGAAACTTTCCGGCAGATGCAGGATTTTAAATTTGCGCAGCTGCTCTTTTATAACTATGGAACCGTATGCCAAATCGTTACGGCTGCCGGATGAATTAGGAGGAAATAATTATGCGATACGGATATTATGGTTTTTGGGATTCTACTTATATACTGGTGATTATCGGTGCGGTGATCTGTATGATTGCATCGGCAAGGGTGAAAAGTACATTCAACAAATATTCCAGATACCGCAGTATGAGCAATCTGACAGGCGCACAGGCTGCGGAGCGGATTCTGCATTCGTCGGGAATTTATGATGTTACCATTCGTCATGTATCCGGGAATCTGACCGATCACTATGATCCCAGAAACAAGATGCTGAACTTATCAGACAGCGTGTATGGTTCCACGTCAGTGGCAGCCGTAGGGGTAGCAGCCCATGAATGCGGACATGCCATTCAGCATCAGAAGAATTATGCGCCCCTTTCCATAAGGAGTGCTATTGTTCCGGTGGCAAATTTTGGTTCTACACTGGCATGGCCGTTGATTTTGATCGGTCTGATTTTCAGCAGCCGCATGGGGAGCAGTCTGATCATGCTTGGCATTATCTGTTTTTCCTTTGCAGTGATTTTTCAGCTGGTGACCCTTCCGGTGGAATTTAACGCATCGGCAAGGGCTATGCGGATTCTTGGAAACACCGGAATCTTAGGGTCGGAGGAATTAAAGAAAACAAGAAAAGTGTTAAGTGCAGCGGCTCTTACCTATGTTGCCAGCGCGGCGGCAGGTATTTTGCAATTACTTCGGCTGATACTTTTATTTGGAGGCAGACGTGACAACAGATAGTGTGAATATCAGAGAGCTTGTACTTGGAATTTTACTCGCTGTAACAAAAGACGGGGAATACAGCCATATCGCCCTGGCAGCGGTTCTGGAAAAATATCAGTATCTTTCCAAGAAGGAGCGCAGCTTTCTGACAAGGCTTACAGAGGGAACACTGGAAAAACAGATTGAGCTGGACTATATTTTAAATCAGTTTTCCAAAACAAAAGTAAATAAAATGAAACCGGTGATCCGCTGTATTCTGCGCATGGGCGTCTATCAGTTAAAATACATGGATTCCGTGCCTTCTTCGGCAGCCTGCAACGAGGCGGTGCGTCTGGCAGAGCGGAAAGGATTCCGGAATCTGAAGGGATTTGTCAACGGAGTGCTTAGAAACGTCAGCCGGAATCTGACGAAGATTACTTATCCGGATAAAAATAAGTCGCCTCTTTTTGCTATGTCCGTGCAGTATTCGATTCCGGAATGGATGCTGGCTCAGTGGAGCTGGGATTACGGCATGGAGAAAGCAGAATCCATAGCGGCTTCTTTTTGCATAGAAGGCAAGACCTGTATTCGGACAAATGTAACGAAAACAACGCCGGAGCAGTTAAAAGCAGATCTGGAAAAACGGGGCATTACGGCAGAACCCATTGTGCGGAAGGATTATCCTGATTTTTCTGAGGGAATGTATCTCTCCTGCTATGACTATCTGACAGCCATTCCGGAATTTACAGAAGGGAAATTTATGGTGCAGGATGTCTGCTCCATGCTGGTGACACATATTGCAGATCCAAAGCCCGGAGATTATGTCATCGACGTCTGCGGCGCACCCGGAGGCAAAAGCCTGCATGCGGCAGAGCGGATGCAGGGAGAGGGTATGGTGGAGGCCAGAGACCTGACTGAATACAAGGTGGCATTGATAGAAGAAAATATCAGAAAGAGCGGCATGAAAAACATCCGGGCAGTGGAAAAAGACGCCCGTATGTTAGATTCGGATTCCGTGGAAAAAGCCGATCTTGTCATTGCGGATCTTCCCTGTTCGGGCCTTGGAACCCTGCGGCGGAAACCGGATATCCGGTTCCGCATGACAGAAGAAGATGAAAAAAGTCTGGCGCTTTTGCAGAAGGAAATCCTTTCTATAGTCTGTCAGTATGTCAAATGCGGCGGTACACTGGTTTATTCCACCTGTACCATAGACCGTATGGAAAACGAAGAAAATACCAAATGGTTTTTGGAGAAACATCCACAGTTTTCTCTTGAAATGCAGCGTCAGTTTTTTCCCGATGAGGGAATGTCTGACGGTTTTTACATAGCAAAATTTGTACGGAAACAGGTGAAATCATGACAGAAAAACCGGATATCAAATCTATGAATATAACAGAGCTTACCGCCTTTGTGACAGGACTTTCCGAGAAATCCTTTCGGGCAAAGCAGATCTATCAGTG
>CANODN010000095.1 GCA_947564765.1 uncultured Roseburia sp.
TCCAATGTATTCATAGCCCCAGATATGGTCTAAAAGCTGTTCTCTGGTAAAAACCTGATTGGGAGAGGAGGCCAGAAAATATAAAAGCTCTAATTCCTTTGGGGGCATGTCTACCGGCTGTCCGTTATAAACAACAGAATAATTGGACAGATTTACCACAAGGCCCGGATATTTGACGCATTTTGCGCCGGAAGCGGCGGGATTGCTTTTGGTGGAGGGCTGATAGCGCCGTAATACAGCTTTGACACGGGCTACAAGCTCTTTGGAATCAAAGGGTTTCATAATATAATCATCCGCTCCCAGCTCAAGCCCCAATACTTTATCAAAAATTTCTCCTTTGGCGGAAAGCATAATGATCGGCGTATCGGATTTTGCCCGGATTTCACGGCAGACCTGATAGCCGTCAATGCCGGGGAGCATCAAATCCAGCAGAATCAGGTTCGGCATATATTGTTCAAAGGCAGTCAGAGCCTCTTCGCCGTCGTTGACGGTTTTGGTGTCAAAGCATTCTTTTGTCAGATAGAGTGAAATCAGTTCTGCAATATTCGTATCATCATCTACAATTAGGATTTTCTGTCTTGCGACCATAAGTACCTCCTGTCTTATTCTTTAAATTCTGCAATGGTAACGCCGGCATCTCCTTCGCCGAATTCGCCAAGGCGGAAGGATTTGATATAGCTCTGACGTTTCAGATGCTTTTGCACAGCGCTCCGCAGCGCGCCCGTGCCCTTGCCGTGTACAATGCGGACAGAGGGCAGGTGGGCAATGTAAGCATCGTCCAAATATTTATCTAATAGAGCAATGGCCTCGTCTGTTGTTTTTCCGATCAGATTGATTTCTGCGGAAATAGAGGCGGATTTGTTCATCTTCATAGCTCCGACTCTGGTTTTGCCGGATTTTTTGCCGGAAAAAGAGGTCTCATCTTCTAACAGAACCAGATCCTTGATATTGACCAGAGATCGTAAAATTCCCATTTGAACGTATAAATCTCCTTTGGCATTGGGCAAGGTGTGTACCGTGCCTTTTAAATTCATGGAAAGCACCTGTACAGAGTCCCCAATGCGTAAATTTTTAGGCGCCTTTTTATTTTGCGCCGAGGGATTTTGTTTGGGAGAAAGCTGTTTCTGGGTGTCGGACAGTTTGTTCCGCAGTCTGGTGCGTTCCTTTTCCATTTCACTGGCAGTCGCATGATTCTGACCGAATTTGTTGAAATTCCGGATGCTTTCATCGGCAAAATCTTTGGCTTTTTGTATAATGGCAAGGGCCTGTTCGTTGGCGTCTCTTAAGATTTTATCACGGCTTTTATCCATGCGTTCCTGTTTTTCTTCCAGCTTTTGTTTTAAAGAAGAGATTTCCTTTTTGTAAACAGCAATTTCTTCCCGTTCCTGTTCAATCGTTTTTCGGCTGATTTCCAGATCGGAAATGAGGTCTTCAAAGCTGGTCTTGGATTCCGTAATCCGGCTTTTGGCGTCTTCAATGAAGGAAGAATCCAGACCGATTTTGGAGGAAATGGCAAAGGCATTGCTCTTTCCCGGAATTCCGATCAAAAGACGGTAGGTGGGACTTAAGGTTTCTACGGAAAATTCACAGCAGGCATTCTCCACGCCTTCTGTGGATAAAGCAAAAACCTTAATTTCGCTGTAGTGGGTGGTCGCCATGGTGCGGATACCCTGCTTGTGCAGATTTGCCAGGATAGAAATGGCAAGGGCTGCGCCTTCTGTGGGATCGGTGCCGGCACACAATTCATCAAACAAAACAAGGGATCGGTCATTGGCATTTGCCAGGATAGAGACAATGTTTGTCATGTGAGAAGAAAATGTGCTCAGATTCTGTTCAATACTCTGCTCATCGCCGATATCGGCAAATACATTTTCAAATACGGCAAGCTCGGAACGGTCGTTTGCCGGAATATGAAGACCGGCCTGTCCCATTAGAACGAAAAGGCCTGTCGTTTTCAGGGAAACGGTCTTGCCGCCGGTATTTGGCCCGGTGATGATCAGCTGGTCAAATGCATCGCCCAAAATCACGTCAATAGGCACGACCGTTTTGGGATTTAACAGAGGATGCCGCCCTTTGCGGATATGGATTCTGCCTTCGGTATTGAAAATGGGGGCGGTGCCGTTGTGCAGCTTTGCCAGCTGTGCTTTTGCAAAAATAAAATCCAGTGCGGTCAAGGTCTGATAATTATCCTTGAGAAAGGCAGCATATTCAAAAACACGGCAGCTCAAATCGGCAAGGATCACTTCGATTTCTTTGGCCTCCTTCAAAAACAGCTCCCGTAATTCGTTGTTTAGGTTGACAATGGCAGAGGGTTCAATAAAGAGGGTGGAACCGCTGGAGGATTGATCGTGGACCATGCCGGGAATCTGGTTCTTGGCCTCGGCCTTTACAGGAAGACAATACCGGCCGTCCCGGGTGGTAATTACAGAATCCTGAAGATAACCGCTGTTATTCGCCTGTATCATAATTTTGTTGATCTGGCTTCGGATGCGTTCATTCATACCGCCGATGGAACGGCGAATGGATTTTAGGGCGCTGCTGGCATCGTCGCTGATTTCATCTTCCGAGAGGATGCAGCGTTTGATTTCGTCATTGAGGGGCGTTAAAGGTTCTAACAGATCAAAGAGCTCTGTCAGAGAATCTTTTTTGGAATCCTCTCTTGCAGACCGGCCAAAATGTTTGGCGCGTTTTGCCGCCTCTAACAGAGAACCAATCTGCAGTAATTCCGTGATGCTTAAGCTGCCGCCGATTTCAAGACGTTTGATAAAAGCGTTTACGGGGTGAATGCCGGAAAAGGAGAGACTGCCCTTTTCAAAAATGCGTGTCAGAGCATCCGCGGTCTGCTGTTGTGCTTTATTTATGGAAGAGAGATCCGTCATAGGCAGAAGATTTGCGCACTGCTCTTTGGCAGCGCTGCTATATGCAAATTCTGTCAGAGTATGGATTATCTTATCGTATTCTAATGTGTGTAATGCTTTTTGGTTCATATTTTTAAGTCCTCGATTTTATATGATTTGAATGGTAGTAACGATTTCGCCTTTGGCTGCATAATTACTATTATTATACATGATCTTGGATTGCTTTAAAAGGAGAAAATAAAATCTTGCATACCCCTTCCATTACTCGTATAATAGGAGAAAGGAGTCGGTTCATGCCTGAAAAATACGGTTAAGGAGAAGTAACGGTATGGCAGAAGAGAAAGAGGAATTTTCGTTTATCAGCGAAAAGATTAAAGAAAAACCGGTGAATAAAAAACGTCTGTTTAAACACGGAGCATATACAGTGGGGTTTGCTGTTTTATTTGGGGTAGTAGCATGTTTTGTGTTTACATTTATGCATCCGATTTTGGAGAATTTTCTGCATCCGAAGGAGAATCCGACCATTTCGATTCCGAAGGATGAGTTGGGAACGGAATGGCAGACAGAGGAGACGGAATTTCCCGAGGAAACAGAAGAGGCGAAAGAAACAGAGGCGGTAGAAGAGACGGAAACGCCGATTGTAAAGGAGTTGGAGCTTTCTGACTATCAGATGCTGCAGAACAAAATTTATGCCATTGGCAAGGAGGCAAACCGTTCCATTGTCACGGTGACAGGGGTTGTCAGTGATACGGACTGGTACAATAATTCTTATGAAAACAGCGGACTGGCCTCCGGTGTGATCATTGGAGACAATGGAAGTGAGCTTTTGATTTTGACAGAGCATAAGGTCGTGAAGGATGCCGGACAGATTCATGTTACATTTATTGATGACGTTACGGTAAATGCATATTTGAAAAAATACGATGGCAATACCGGAATCGCAATTTTATCCGTGGCGCTGGAAGACGTGGAAGAGAACACCAGAAACAGGATTTTGTATGGAATGCTTGGTAATTCCAATACCGTAGCCCAGGGAAATATTGCCATTGCTATCGGCAGTCCTCTCGGGACGAATTATTCCATCGGCACCGGCAATATTACTTCCGTCGGAAACGTGATTCAGACAATTGATGCTACATATACTGTATTTACAACAGATATCGTAGGAAACAGCAGCAGCAGCGGCGTGCTGTTGAATCTGGAGGGAGAAATCGTAGGACTGGTTATGCAGGATTACAGCGGAAACGGAGAGGACAATACGCTGACGGCCATTTCCATATCCGAGGTGAAAAAGCTGATTGAAATGCTTTCAAACGGAAACGATATTCCTTATTTGGGGCTTAGAGTCGTGACGGTTACAGATCAGATTGCCGCGGATTATGAGCTGCCGAAGGGAATTTTTGTTAAAGAGGTGCTGCTGGATTCGCCTGCTTTTGAGGCGGGACTCCAAAATGGAGACGTAATTGTAGAAATAGGCGGAGAAGAAATCAGCACCATTGACGCATATGAGGACAAGGTGCTGGCATTGGAGCCGGGCACTGTAATACCGATTATTGTGAACCGGCAGGGAATGGATGAATATCTTCGGCTGGAGTGCCGTGTTATGGTGGGGATACTTCGGTAATACAGAGGAAATGCCCTTCGGGCATCCCTTTATGTGCGGGAAAGATGCACAAGACAGAGGAAACACCCTTCGGGTATCCCTTTATGTGCGGAAAAGATGCACAAGACAGAGGAAATACCCTCCGGGTATCCCTCTATGTGCGGAAAAGATGCACAAGATAGAGGAAAGGAGAACTGCAGGCGCAGGAAAAATTATGAAATATATTGAAACATTTCGGGAGGGCGAAAGGATCAATGCGATCTTTCTCTGTAAGTATAAGCAATCCGCTGTTACAAGAAACGGAAAGCCCTATGAGAACGTGATTTTACAGGATAAAACAGGAACCGTGGATGCAAAGATCTGGGACCCGGATTCCCAGGGGATCGAATCCTTTGAAACATTAGACTATATTAGTGTGGTGGGGGATATTACCAGTTTCCAGGGAACCCTGCAGATGAATATTAAAAGGGTCCGCAAAGCACAGCCAGGAGAGTATACGGAGGCGGATTATCTTCCTGTCAGCAGCAGGAACATTGCAGAGATGTATACGGAATTAAAAGGCTATATCAGTACCGTGAAGAATCCGTATCTGCAAAAGCTGTTAGCGGCATTTTTTCTGGAGGATGAGGCGTTTGCAAAGCGTTTTTGCTCGCATTCGGCGGCGAAAAGCGTGCATCATGGTTTTGTAGGAGGACTTTTGGAGCATACACTTTCTGTTACGCGGCTGTGTGCCATGTTTTGTGAACAGTATTCGATTTTAAATCACGATCTTCTGCTTACGGCGGCCATGTTCCATGATATTGGAAAACTGGATGAATTATCGGATTTTCCGGCAAATGATTATACCGATGAAGGACAGCTGCTGGGACATATTATGATTGGAACGGAACAGGTTGGAGCGTGTATACGGACAATTCCGGGATTTCCGAAAAAGCTGGAGAATGAATTAAAGCACTGTATCCTGGCACATCATGGAGAGCTGGAATTCGGCTCACCGAAAAAGCCGGCGCTTGTGGAGGCAGTGGCGTTGCATTTTGCAGATAATATCGATGCAAAAATGGAAACATTAAAAGAGGCATTTGCAAATGTTCCAGAGGGAAATACAGAATGGCTGGGGTATAATCGGCTGATGGAGTCGAATATCCGAAAGACCGGTAAGTAGGTAATTGTATGCAGAAAAATGATTTGATAGAGTTGAGAATAGAAGATATCGCCGACGATGGAGCCGGAATCGGCAGATACAACGGGATGATATTTTTTGTCAAAGATACCGTTGTGGGGGATTTCGTGCTGGCGAAGATTATAAAACAAAAAAAGACGTATGGATATGCGCGGTTAATGGAAATTAAGGAGGCTTCCCCGTTTAGGGTGGAGCCCCGTTGTTTCTATGCCCGTTCCTGCGGCGGATGCCAGATTCAGGAAATGGAATATCAAAAGCAGCTGGAGTTTAAACAAAATAAAATAAAAAATGATTTGATCCGGATCGGAGGATTTGACAAAACATTTTTAGAGAGGGTTATGGAGTCGATTGTGGGTATGGAAGACCCCTTTGCTTATCGGAATAAGGCACAGTTTCCGGTGGGAAGAAATGCTGCAGGAGAGATCGTTGCCGGATTTTATGCAGGGCGAACACACAATATTATTGCAAATACGGACTGCGCGCTGGGCGTGCCTGAAAATAAAATCGTTTTGGAGACCGTGCTTTCTTATATGAAGGAGTGCGGCGTGAGCGCTTATGATGAAAAGACAAAAAGCGGACTGGTGCGTCATGTGCTGATTCGATATGGGTTTGATTCCAAAGAAATTATGGTGTGTGTGGTAATTAACGGGAAACGTCTGCCTGCGGAGGCAGTGCTGGTAGAGCAGCTGCGTAAAATTGCAGGAATGAAAAGTATTTCAGTGAATGTCAACCGTAAGGATACAAATGTGATTCTGGGAGATTGTACCCGGACGATCTGGGGAGAAGATGCGATTACGGATGCACTGTATCTGAGAAATACGGAAGATTTTTGCAGGTTAGAGGAAAAGACGGTATATCGGATTTCGCCCCGGTCATTTTACCAGGTGAATCCGTTGCAGACAGAAAAATTGTATTCTCTGGCACTGGATTATGCAGGGCTGACCGGAAAAGAGATTGTATGGGATTTGTATTGCGGGATTGGGACGATTTCTCTGTTTTTGGCCAGACGCGCTAAGTGGGTGTATGGCGTTGAGGTTGTACCGGAGGCGATTGCGGATGCGAAAGAGAATGCGAAGTTGAATGGGCTGAACAATGTTACTTTTTTGACGGGGAAGGCAGAAGAGGTGCTGCAGGAGGAAGCGGCAGGAGAGATTATGCGCAGGGCGGATGTGATCGTGGTGGACCCGCCGCGGAAAGGGTGCGATAACAAGTGCCTGGAGACGATGCTTAAGGTGCAGCCGGAGCGGATTGTGTATGTCAGCTGTGATCCGGCGACGCTGGCTAGGGATTTGCGGGTGTTGTGTGATGGTGGGTATGAGGTGATGAAGGTAAGAGGGGTGGATCAGTTTGGGCATACGGTGCATGTGGAGACGTGCGTTCTTTTGGGTAGGAAATCGTAACACTGTTGATGAAGTCTGTCTATACCTTGATTTTGAGCCGGAAGATAACGAATATCTGAAAGACGTAAAGGGATGTGCAACCTATACGGAAATTAAAGAATGGATAAAATCTGAGTATGGTTTAAAGGTATCATCGTTGTATGTGGCACAGATAAAAGACAAATGCGGATTTGAAAAACGACTGAATTACAACATAGGAGATAATAAGTACCATGTGCCGAAATGTCCGCCGGAGAAAGAAAAGGCGATTATGGCGGCGTTTCGGCATTTTAAGATGATATGAGTTTTTGTCGAAATAAAAATGTATCTTGTAATTAAAATTTGCATATGCTATAATGCCGTTAGGCAAAAAGATATAAGAAGTCCATGTTGGCAAAGAAACGAATCCCT
>CANODN010000096.1 GCA_947564765.1 uncultured Roseburia sp.
ATTGCAATATGGATAGTGGATGTGCATGGGAAGATGAACTGATAACAAGCGAATCCCTAGAGCAGAGTAAGATTCGTCTTAAAAAGTGTACTTTTTGAGACGAATGAAATATGTACATATTCTATAAAGAAAAAGGATTATTATATTGATTCTGTATAAATAATTTGTTAAAATTAACATAATTTCATCAACTGATCTTTCATCTCAAAAAGTACACATTTTGAAAATACATCTTATGACATCAATTGATCAGTGATTCAATCTGGAAATGAAAAGAGAGGAGATATGAGAAAAGAAAATGAACTTGGCGTTATGGAGCATCTGATACGTGCCAATGAAGTCTTATGTAGAAGAGGATCTCCTGCTCAGGTTCAACAAGAAAACACAGCTTACTACAATGAAAAACGGCGTGGACTACCTGGGATTTCGGTTTTATCTGATGGATACCGGAAAAGTCATAAGGAGGCTGCGCACAGGCAGCAAAAGAAGGTGGGAGCGCAGGCTGAAGAAAATGAAACGACAGTACCGGGAGGATGAAATCACATTTGAGGACATCGCCCGGAGCATGGCAAGTTACAAGGGTTTCATTATATTTGCCGCATGGCATAAAGGTATCCGTTAGGACATTTAAAACACGGGCACACTTATAAACTGAGGAAAAAGTATTCCGTGATTTTGTATTGACAAAAGAGAAGAAAGAGACAGAAAGGAAGGGAGAACAGGATGAAGAAAAAGATAATATCAATCCTGCTGACGGCGGCAATGCTGTTTACGGCGAAGGGAATCCCGGCGATGGCGGGGAGCGTAACTGGTGGGAATGAGGCGGAACGAACCGGGGCAGCAAGGGAAACGCCTCAAAATCCGGTGCATACCTGTACAAAGGAAAATGACGGAACGGACGCCACAAAATGGAGCTATGTCTATTTTGGCAGTTATCCCCAGACGGAGGTGACAGGGGATGCGCTTACTGCGGCAATTACAGGGGCATCTTATGACGCCAATGGGGATGCATGGATAAACGGCACGAAGTACCGGAGAATGAAAAAGAGTGATGCAAATTACAGTTCTACAGATAGTGGTTATTTTCAGTGGAATGGAGATAATGACTACCATTATTTCAAATGGGAGCGGATCAAATGGAGGGTGCTTGAGAATAACGGCAGCACGCTGTTCGTCGTGGCAGACCAGGGGCTGGATTGCAAAGATTACAATGAGACATATACATCAATCACATGGGAAAACTGTACACTGCGCACATGGCTGAACGGGACATTCTATAACACGGCTTTCAGCAGCAGTGAGCAGGGAGCGATTGTACAGCAGACGGTAGTGAATTATGGAACGGCGGGCGGAAATGACACACAGGATAACGTATACCTGCTGTCAGTAGCAGAAGTGACAAACCCGGAGTGCGGGTTCTGTGAGGATTATAGTGTATATTCTGCCAGCCGCTGGATGCAGCCAAGCGAATATGCCCATGCAATGGGAGCGAATACTTATAGCAGCAGTATCACAGGCGGAAACGCCAACTGTCGGTGGTGGCTGCGCTCGCCGGGCAGCCGTACAAGTAATGCCGCGGATGTCCACTTTAACGGCAGCGTCTACCGGTCTGGCTTCCCTGTCTACGATACCTCTGACGCAGTCACGCCAGCTTTGCAAATTAATCTGTCATCTGATCTCTGGTCTACCGTGGACGATGGAACCAACGGTGAAGGAGGAGGCAGTGGCACAGGCAGCGGAAGTGAAGATTTCAGCATAGACGCATCTGCAAATGGCACGTTAGGAAAGTCGATTACAGTTATCGGTACACTGACGCTTTCCGATGATGCGCAGACATCATCGGAGATTCTTTCACAATCCGTCAGCAGTATTACATGGACAAGCAGCAATCCGTCTGTGGCGGAAGTGACGAACTGCAGCGGCGTGAATGCCATGGATTACAAGTCGGCGGGACTGATTATTACGGTTACGCCGTACCGGACAGGGACGGTTACAATTACGGGAAAGACAGCGGGCGGCAGTACGGCAAGCTGTGTAGTGACTGTAACAGAGGGAGAAGAAGAAGGTGAGATTACACTCAGACATATTACCGGAGAGCTGGAATCGGTGGATTTAAATCTTCTGACGGTAACAATTGATCATACCGTATATGAAGTGACAGATTCCTTCAGCATTTCCGATGCATATACCATTTTAAGTAACAGCAGCTGCAAGACGGTTGCCGCTGTTCTTTCCAACGGCAGAATATCGAATATGGCGGCTGTGACAGATCTTGTGGAGCCGAAGGTATCCATTGCAATCCGGCCGGGTTCCATAAGCTATCAGAACGGAGCCTTTGATCAGGAAAAGATGACGGCGGCAGTTACCCTTTCCTGCGGGGCGAAATCTCCTTTCCGGGATTCGGATTTAAAAGGAACGGAGGCGGAAAACGTATCGGTCAGCTTTTCCGGATTTACGGTAACTGCGGAAAACGGACTGGAATTTCGCACATCACTCCTTTCCAAATCCCAGGAATATACGGATAAAACTTCTGTCAGTCTGAAATTCGGACAGGAGAAAACCGCAGAGCAGACGCTGTATACGGCAAAAAGCTATGTTCCGCAGCAGGTCAAAGATACACTGCGTATTACGGTATCCGCATCTGCCGGAGGGAAAAGGGCAGACCATATGACATCCCTTTACGTTGCAAATATGGACAAACAGGCGGAAATCGCAGACAGCAAATCTTCCGATGCACTGATCTTAGAGGCGGAAGAGCTTTTAAAGAAAGTGACCTTTTCCCTGGGGGATTATCCTATGGAACAGGCGGGTTATACAAAGAAACAGAAAGAGGCTGTCAATGCGGCGGTAAAAGTATGGCTGACAGAGGTTTTAATGACGCAGATTCTGACGCAGGATACAGGAGATAATTCGATCTGGTCGGAGTTCTGCAATTCTGCCGGATTTTCCGATTCTCAAAAACAGAAATTCCTGACGAATATCGCAAAAAAAGCATTTAAAAAAGTCGGGCTTGACATATCCGGCATTACTAATTCCGGCTCCATGATCCAGTGGAACAATATGGCGGCGGATACAATCATACAGATGTATCAGGAAGACGGAAAGACATATGATACAATCCGGGTGAACCTGAACTGCGGCAGCATGTCGTTTACAGGCAGCCAGGCATTTACGGCAACCGGGAATATTGAATATTCCATAGAGACGGCGGCCGGCAAAACGTATGATGATCTTAACGTAGGCATGGTAACCTTTGCAGATTTGCAGCAGTTCTCGGAAGGCATGGAAAAAATCTGCCAAAGTGAGATTCAGAAAATCTACAATATGGAAATCGGGTCCAATCTTGACAAAGGCGCGGAATGGATTCGAAATAAGATCAACAAAAGCACGGAAAGCGTCCTTGCGGAAATACTGACCAGCGATACGGCGTCGAAAATTTTGGAAAAACAATACGGCAGTGTATCGGACAACGTTTATAAAATCTACACAAAAGAGCTGGCAAAAACCACAAAAGGCAGTGTGCACTGTCCGGTAGATGTTTCTATTTACGACAGTCAGGGCACGCTGTGCGGCTCTATTGTAGACAATGAGGTAGAAACGGACAACGGAGAGATCTTTTTATACTGCATTGGAGACGAAAAATTCTTTTATCTGACAGGAGACGATTATCAGATCAGGCTTTCCGGAAACGATACGGGGACTATGACTTATCAGATCGGGGAATATCTGGGCGGAGAGCTTATTCGGGAAATCCGTTATGAAAACGTACCGTTAAGCGACAGTATTCTGTATACTGGCAGGATACCGGAAACGCAGCTTTTAGACAGCGAAGTTTACAATCTGGTGTCCGATGAAGACGCGGAAACAATTCTGCCGGATTCGGATATTGTGCACGACAATACCAGGCCGGAAGAAAAGCCGGATCCGGATCAGGGAGGCAAAAAACCAGATCCGAATCAGGGAGGCGCCAAGCCGAATTTGAATGCCGGAATAAGCAACCCGAAGGCAACATCCCTTCAGGGAAAGATCAAGGCGAAATCCAAAGCGTTTCTTGTGAAATGGAAAAAGCAGACGGATATTACCGGCTATCAGATTCAGTATTCCGCCAACAAGAAATTCAAGAAAAAAGGAACCAAAATAAAGACCGTGAAAAATCCGCAGGCAACAAAGCTGACGGTCAAAAAATTAAAACCGGGAAAGAAGTACTATGTCAGAATCCGGACTTATAAAACAGCAAATGGAGCGACATTATATTCCGGCTGGTCAAAGGCAAAAACAGTGAAAATTAAAAAGTAATAAAGTAATCGGAAACTGCTATAGAAAATGTATGAATATAGGAAACTCTGCAGCAGGCTGTTCTCAAATCAGAATGGGAATCAGCTTGTTGCAGAAAATCAGGAGGTTAAAAATGGGGATTATAGAAAAGGATAGGATCGTAGAAGAATTAAAGAAACATAAGCTGTGTCAGTATTTTTGGTCTGATGAGATCAGTGAAGAGTTGGAAAGGGAAATTCGCCTTACGTATGAGCCGGTAGGGGATATGGGGATTTATAGTAAGTATTTTGAATTTTATGTCCCATATAATGGGAAAAAGGATTGTCTGTTAAAAACGAATGCTGTTATAAAGCTTGGGATTACGGCGAATACGCCTGATTATGATATACATAAGGCAATAGAAGGAATTGATTTTTTTCATAATGTGAAGATAAAAGTAGTCCGGGATGGAGAAGTATTGCTGAGCAGTCATTTCCGTCTGTGGAGTGAAGAAAAAGAAGAATACCGTGGAAGTGAGACACTGTTGGATGAGATCTTGCATGATTAAGCACAGAAGAAGCAATGGATAAATGATGGGAGGTTACGGATGGGGACAACGAATATTTTGCATTTGTCGGATTTGCATATTGGGAATGGAGAATTACCATGCAGAGGAGAAATTTCATCTGTAGTCAATGATAAGAGCATAGATATGATTATTTTTACAGGGGATATCTTTGACTCTAAAAGAAAACAGGAAGATGAGGGGGGGATGAATGACAATACAAAAATAAAAAAGGCGTTGGATTTTTTCAATCAGTTATCTGAAGATCTTGGAGTTTCAAAAGAGAATATACTTTTTGTGCCAGGTAATCATGATTATAATAGAGAAAAAAAAGAATTTACAGACATATGGCATAACTATGATACATTTTTAGAACAGTTTTATGACAAAGAAAAGGAATTTTACAGTCAGTGCTATTTGGTTAATCGCAGTAATCATATGGTAATTAAAGACGATAAAGAAAGAAAAATTTTATATTTGGGATTTAATTCAAATTATATTGATGAAGATTGCTTAAATGATGAAAAAAAAGGCGGAAAAACGCTAATTGATGCGCTGCAGACTAATAAACTCAAAAATTTTGAAAATCAGAATTATGAAGATTATTATAAAATTGCTTTTTTTCATCATCCGAGTTATTTGTTTCGGGAGAGTAGAAATGTTGTAGATGGTGTATTATCTAATGGACCAGATTTTATGCAGCTTATGATTAGATTTGGAGTTAAATTATTTTTGCATGGTCATAAACATTATGGAAGATCAGAAATGGATATTCAACATGGCGCTCAAATATATATGATTGCGGCAGGCAGCATAGGTAAAGCGGATAATATGAATCGTTCTTTTAATAAAATAAGCATAGAGGATAATGAAACAGTAAAGCTGACCGAAATGAAATCGGAAAATAATTCTTGTTATGGAAGATATCCGATTTCATTAAGAACACCATGGCAAAAAGGGCGTTTGATTGATATGCTTTCTTCTTATGAAGAATCAGAGAGAGTGAATTCGAATTTATATGAGGGGCTGAACACGAACGAAAAGAATATAATACAGATGATAGATCAGTTATATTTAGAATATGATCCATTGATTGTTTTAAGCAGGGGTTGGAGTACTGAAAATAATATTTTTTTGGATATTCTTCTGTTTTCTATTCGATATAGAATTTGGGTTCGAGGGAGGCTGAATCAAAGAAGGAATTCCTATACAATGAAAGAGTTGAATCAATTGTATGAAAGGGATATAGCTGGATTTAGAGAAAGAATAGAAGACAAAGAAATAAAAGCTGTTTTTGAGAAGACATTAAAGCTTTTGGGAACGGGTAAGAAAATCCGTATCAATAAAATGATGAAAGAAGAATTGGAACAAGAAACGGAAAAGAAAAAATATGTTTCATTTGCTCTTCTGGCAGCTTTTTTTACAGATCTTTATCTGGATTTTTCAATATATTGGGAAGAAAGTATAAGAGAATCTGGTGTAATGGGTGCAAATGAAGTGACAGGATGCTCATATGCGGGGTTTGATACGGAAGCAATTGAATACGATGTAATTCACAAACAAATGTATGTAAGAATTAGAAGTTTTGGAATAGAGGGAAAAAGGTGTGCAGCATGGTTAATAAAGAAATATAGAGAAAGATGTTTTGAATTAGAAAATTATTTCTCTTGTATTAAAATTTTTATAAAAAGAATTGAGCCGGATTTTATTGATAAAAATAATGAGAATATGGCATATGGAACATACGATGCCTATATCCCCAATCTGATTCGGTTACTTACCGGGAAAAATGTATATGAGTCTGATTTGGTGTTTACAAGAGAATTAATACAAAATGCGATTGATGCAATTTCTTTTAGAGAAAAACGAGAGGCTAATGGTTTAAAAGAAGATGATAAAAGAATAATAATTAAAATTATAAATAATGATAAAGAGCATTCTTTCAAAATAACGGATTCCGGAATTGGAATGGGGAAAGAGATTATTAGACGATATTTTACGACTCTTGGAAGAAGTTATTATAAGGAATATGATTTTGTAGAAAATGAAAAATTGGAATATAATTCCATAAGTAATTTTGGGGTAGGATTTTTATCGGTTTTCAGACTATGTAAAACAATTATTGTGCGAACCAAACAATTTGATGATGAGGTGAGTTATCGATTAAGAATAGATAGTGATAAGGATTATTTTTTTGTTAAATCAAATGAAAGAAAAATAATAAGGACGGGAACAAGTATTACCTGTTATTTTAAACCGGAAGCCGCAATTAATGATGAAGAATTATGTCGCTATATCAAAGAGATTATGCTTGATATAAAATATCCCATTCATATTTCTGTCAAAGGTAAAAGACCTCAGGAGATAGATATTGCTGCGAGAGATATTCGAGAAAAAACCGGAGAAAATGTAATCTATATTCCTTTTGACGAAGATGAAAAGCAAGTAGTTTATTATAAAAGAGAGAAAAAAGAAGCTTTTAAAGAACAATTTCAAGATGGGACTTTCAGGCATGGCATCTTAATACAGCGTTCTGAACAGTAGAAAAGCAGACT